>CAYSRL010000012.1:1537-19256 GCA_964433515.1 uncultured Ruminococcus sp. | reverse complement strand
GAACACATTGTTCCACACCTCGATATACCGGTCGCACTCACAGCCCACTTTACAGTCGGGGCTACCGCAGCCGTATTTTTCGCCCCGGTCATAATAGATCTCGGAGCAGGGGCCGCAGGGGCCGGCGCCGTGCTCCCAGAAGTTGTCACCCTTACCAAACCGGAAAATGCGGTCGGGGGCAATACCGATATCCTTGTTCCAGATATCGAACGCCTCGTCATCCTCCACATACACCGAGGGATACAGACGCTCCGGGTCAAGACCCACCACCTCGGTCAGGAACTCCCAGGACCAAGCAATGGCCTCTTTCTTGAAATAGTCACCAAAGGAAAAATTACCCAGCATCTCGAAGAAGGTGCCGTGGCGGGCGGTCTTACCCACGTTCTCAATATCGCCGGTACGGATACATTTCTGGCAGGTGGTCACCCGATTGCGGGGCGGTACCTCTGCGCCGGTAAAATAGGGTTTGAGAGGGGTCATACCCGCATTGATGAGCAACAGGCTTTTATCGTTGTGGGGCACCAGAGAAAAACTGGGCAGACGGAGATGCCCCTTGCTCTCAAAGAAGGAGAGATACATCTCACGCAATTCATTAACACCGTACTTTTTCAGTTCTTTAGACAAATTCCATCTTCCTTTCTGCAGGCGGCAAACAAAGAAACCTCCGCCCCAATATGGGACGGAGGTTCCGTGGTACCACCCAAATTGCACAGATGTCTGTGCCGCTTTATTGACCTCTAACGCAGGTCAGACGCCACCGCTTATGTCACGGGGTGCTCGGGAGTGGCAGGCAGAACATCCGGCGGGGCTCTCTCTCAGCGATGTAACAACACCGAAAGCCCTCTCTGAGCGCATCCTATTCTGCTTATTCTCCGTCATAGCATTTAACATAGTTAGTATAAAAGAACTCGCCGCTTTTGTCAAGAATTTTCACCGATTTCCCCTAAAAAAACAGCCACCCGAATAAGGTGACTGTTTTTTTGCCCTTCTGACCGTTTCCGCTTGGTTCCACAAAGAAACACCAGCGGCTTCCGAGGGCGGGATCATTCTGTTGTTTCGGCGTATCGAACCTCTAAGGCGATGGCCGCCACCGGGTCAACCGGCTGCCCATCCACCAAAATTTCCAAATGCAAGTGGGCAGGTTGGGCGGTCTCGCAGGGCACCTCTGCCAGGTTACCGATGGCATCGCAGATCTCCACCTTATCCCCCACCTGTACCGTCGGTGTAACTCCGCAATACCGGGACTGGACACCTACACCGTGGTCGATCACGATCACCTCGCCCCACAAGGGGTCGGTTTCCACCTTTTCAACCGTTCCTCCGGCAATGGCTTTCACCGTCTGCCCTTCCTCACCGGCAAAATCCGTGCCGGTGTGTACCCGCCAATCCGCCATCGTATCAGAATACAAAGGCTCCTGTGCCGAAAACACCTTTTGCACCGTATTGGTCAATGGCAACACATACAGTTCGTTGGTTTGTTCCGCTTCGGTGGTCGTGGTGGTTGGCACGGTGGTGGTCGTAGTGGTGCGGTCATCCGGCTGGTCGGTAACGATCTGCTCCACCGGGGTCTCCACCGGTTCCTGTTGGGTGGCGGTCCGCTGGCCAAAAGCGGCGGCCATCACGCCGCCCACCGCCAACAAACTGACCGCCAACGCCACAAACACGCCATTACTTCGAAAAAACCGGTAAAAACGGGATTGCCCGTGTACTTTCTCTTTCATAGCCGTTCCTCCTTTGCTCACCCACAGTATGAGCGCATATGGAGGGATTTATACACAGCCTTTTATTGGCTTTTAACAGATAACGGCAACAAAGTTTAGTACAATTACCAATTGTCCCTAATTCTTTACTATGTTATGATGTAAATCGAACGAAAATGCATTGGAGGGATCGGTATGGCCATCGGGTTTCCCCTTCTCATCGACCTAAAAGGAAATAACTGCACCGTCTTTGGCGGTGGCAAAAGCGCTCTGCGCCGGGTAAATGAACTTCTCCGTTTCGGCGCAAAAGTAACCTTAGTGACCCCGGATCCCTGCCCGGAACTGTTGCAGATGAGCGAAAGCGGCGTCATCCGTCACATTCCCCGCAAATATTTTCGGGGCGATTGCACCAACTCCCAGTTGTGTGTGGCCGCCACCGACGACAACAATCTGAACATTTCCATCTCCACCGAATGCAAAAACAAAGGCATTCCGGTGAATGTGACCCAACCCCGCAGTTACGGCACATTCACCTTTCCACGTATGGTTCTGGGTGAAAATGTGGTGCTGTCCATCAACGGTTCTCTCCCTGCCGAGTCCCTCAGCCGGCTACGGGACCGTTTACAACAGGATCTGCCTGTTATACTGAAAGAACTGGAAACGAAAGAATGATTGAAAGGGACCCGTCATTGGTGGCGGGTCCTTTTACTTAAAATATTCCTGAGGTTTTTTCAATTTCCGCATTGCATAGTACTTAAATTTATGTTAGTATAATATGAAAGGCTGTGAAAGGAGGAACATTATGGACATCCGTGTCGGAGACGTTTTAGAGATGAAAAAGAACCATCCCTGCGGAAGCCATACCTTCGCCGTGTTGCGGATCGGTATGGATTTTCGTCTGCGTTGCGCCGGTTGCGGACACGAAATGATGATCCCCCGACACAAAGCGGAGAAAAACATCCGCAAGGTTCTGCGGGAAGAATAGCCCTCTGTGTAAACCCCGTATTACACAGAAAGGCGGACCATCCCTATGATGGATAAATTACAGGCGATCGCCAACCGTTATGAAGAAATCAACAGTCGGCTGTATCAACCGGAGGTCACCACCCAGCCGGAATTATACAGCGCCCTGATGAAAGAGGCGAACGAGCTACGCCCGATCGCCGAGGCCTATGCCTCCTATCTCACCCACAAACAGAGTATGGAGGATGCCCGGGAAATGATGGCTGAGAGCGACCCGGAATGGCGCCAATTGGCACAGGATGAATTTTCCGCCGCTAAAGAAGCGTTGGAATCCCTTACCGAACAACTGAAAATTCTACTGTTGCCCCGGGACCCCAACGATGACAAGAATGTCATTGTAGAGATCCGTGCCGGTGCCGGCGGTGAAGAGTCGGCGCTCTTTGCCCACTCTCTCCATCGTATGTACACAATGTATGCTGAAAAATGCGGATTCCGACAGGAATCGCTGAACATAAATGAAACCGAGTTGGGCGGTTGCAAAGAGGTCAGTTTTCTCATTTCCGGCAATGGCGCCTACAGCCGCTTTAAATTTGAAAGCGGTGTGCACCGGGTACAGCGAGTCCCGGAGACCGAAACCGGCGGACGCATCCACACCTCCACCGTGACGGTGGCGGTGCTTCCGGAAGCGGAAGAGGTGGAACTGGATATTAACCCCGGCGACCTACAGATCGACACCTTCCGTTCCAGCGGTGCCGGCGGTCAGCACATCAACAAGACCGAATCGGCCATCCGCATCACCCACCTGCCCACCGGCACGGTGGTGGAGTGCCAGGACGAGCGCAGCCAGTTCAAAAACAAAGACAAGGCTATGCGGGTGCTCCGGGCACGGCTTTTAGAACAAAAACAACAGGAACAGCAATCCGCCATTGCCGCCGACCGCAGATCTCAGGTGGGTACCGGCGACCGCAGCGAGCGGATCCGCACCTATAACTTCCCCCAAGGACGGGTCACCGACCACCGCATCGGATTGACCCTCTATAAAATTGACGCCATTCTGGATGGCGACTTGGACGAGGTGGTCGAGGCGCTCATCACCGCCCACCGAGCCGAGCAACTGCGGCAGAACGAACGATAATTCGAGGTTATTATGGAAACCAAACTGCTACAACCGAATAACGATGGCATTGACACCGCCGCCCGGTTGTTGCAGGCGGGAAAACTGGTAGCCATCCCCACAGAAACCGTGTATGGCCTGGCCGCCAACGCCTTAAATGGCGATGCGGTCGCCTCTATTTTTGCCGCCAAAGACCGTCCGATGGACAACCCTTTGATCGTGCATATCGGAGATATACGAGATTGGACACCTCTGGTGACCCACATCCCGGACAACGCCAAACAACTGGCGGACGCCTATTGGCCCGGGCCGCTTACTATGATCTTGCCTGCTGCCGAATGTATACCCAAAGAGGTCACCGGCGGACTTGACACCGTGGCGGTGCGTTTCCCCTCTCATCCGGTGGCACAGGCGGTGATCCTTCGTTCCGGGTGCCCTCTGGCGGCCCCCTCCGCTAACCGCTCCGGATCCCCCAGCCCCACCAATGCGGCCCGGGTGATGGAGGATATGAACGGCCGGATCCCCGCCATATTGGACGGTGGTTCTTGCGATTTCGGGGTCGAGTCTACGGTGCTGGATCTGTGCCACACGCCTCCCCGACTGCTTCGTCCCGGCGGCATCACCCCGGAGATGCTGGAAGAAGTCATCGGTGCTATCGACATCGACCCGGCGGTTACCCACGCCCTTGAAAAAGGGGCGGTGGCGGCCTCTCCCGGGATGAAATACAAACACTATGCCCCCCAAGCGGAGGTGCACATTGTGAAAGGCACACCCACCGCTTATGCCGATTTTGTCAACAGCCGCAAAGCGCCCGGGGTGTTTGCTCTCTGCTTTGAAGAGGACACCGTGACGGCCCCTTCGATCACCTACGGCAAGCGGGATGACCCGCTCACCCAGGCACAACAGTTGTTTGATGCTCTCCGTCAACTGGATGAACAGGGGGCTCAGACCGTGTATGCCGCCTGTCCTAAGCCAACCGGCGTGGGACTGGCCGTGTATAATCGGCTGTTGCGGGCGGCGGCATTCCGGGTGATCAACACCATCCGTGTGGTGGGGCTCACCGGTCCCACCGGTGCCGGAAAGTCTACCGTTGCCGAGGCTTGGCGTGAAATGGGCGTCCCGGTGATCGATACCGATCTATTGGCTCGCCGGGTTGTGGAACCCGATTCACCGTGTCTTAAAGAATTGGTAGATACCTTTTCGCCGGAAATCCTCAATAAGGACGGCACATTAAACCGTGCGAGTCTTGCCCGCAAAGCCTTTTCCTCCCCAGAGGGAGCCGCTAAACTCAACGCCATCACCCACCCGGCGATCCTCACCTTGACCCAACAACTGTTGGAACAAGCGGCCGATGAAGGACAGGCGGTGGCGGTGGTGGATGCACCTCTGCTCTTTGAGGCTGGGTTTGACCAGATCTGCCACCACATTGTGGCGGTGACGGCGCCGGCAGAAGATCGCCTGGCCCGGATAATGGTGCGGGACGGACTCACCGAAGAAGCCGCCAAATTACGGATGAAAGCCCAACAGCCGGACGGTTTCTACTGCCGTGATGGGGTTTCGGTTATCCACAATACCGGTGACCGGGTTGCCCTTCGCAGACAGGCGGAAGAACTTTGGACAGAGCGGACAAGGTGGTGGTCTGTGGAATGACAAAACCCAAACCCCGCATCCTCCGGCTTGTCCTGATGGTTTTGGTTCTTCTTCTGGTGCTGGTGCTTGCTTTTGACAAGATCGAGCGGTATCTGTATCCGTTAGAGTATTCAGATATCGTCAACGAGATGGCAGAGGAATATGACCTTGACCCCTCTTTTGTGTTTGCCGTCATCCATACCGAAAGCAAGTTTGACGCAAATGCCCAGTCCTCTGCACAGGCAAAAGGACTGATGCAGATCACCGACGACACCTATCGCTGGGCACTAAAACGTGCCGGCGAGCAAGAGGGCGATTCCGAGGACCTGTTTGTCCCGGAGATCAATATCCGCTATGGCTGTTATATCCTGACTTTGCTTGCTGAACAGTTTGAGGATACCGAGACCGTGTTGGCCGCCTATAACGCCGGACAGGGTCGGGTACAGGAATGGCTGGTGAACCCCGCCTATTCCAATGACGGAAAGACGTTGGAAAAGATTCCCTATGAAGAAACGGCGGAATATGTCCGCCGTGTGCTGACAACCCAAAAGCGGTATCAGCGTTTATATCAAATTCAGTAAATAATTTTAGAAAGGTGGAACTATCCCATGAGCGAAAAGAAAGAAAAGACCGCAGCCGAGTTGCTGCGGGAGAAACTGATTATGAAGTCCAAAAACGGCTTTGCTTCTCTGTCTGACGAGAACATCGCCGTCATCGACGCCTATTGCGAAGGTTATAAGGCGTTTTTGGACGATTCCAAGACCGAGCGTGAGGCGGTCACCGCCGCCGTCAAACTGGCCGAGGCCAAGGGCTTTGTCCCCTATGTCAAGGGTATGGCGCTGAAGACCGGCGACAAGATCTATCTCAACAACCGTGGCAAAGCTCTTTTGCTGGCCACCATCGGCACCCGGCCCATCACCGACGGCGTCACCATTGCCGCTGCCCACATCGACTCTCCCCGCCTGGATCTAAAGCCGGTGCCGCTGTATGAGAATACCGAACTGGCCTATTTTGACACCCGTTACTACGGTGGCATCAAGAAATACCAGTGGACCGCCATTCCGCTGGCTCTCCACGGTGTCATCATCCGTAAAGACGGCACCTCTGTTACCGTCAACATCGGCGAGGATGACAACGATCCTGTGTTCTGCATCACCGACCTGCTCCCCCATCTGGGCAGAGAGCAGATGAGCCGCAACGCCAGCGAGGTGGTTCGTGGCGAGAGCCTGGATATCCTCATCGGTTCCCGCCCCTTCAAGGATGATGAAGGCAGCGACTCTGTCAAACTGAACATTCTGAACATCCTCAACGAGAAATACGGCATCGTCGAAGAGGATTTCCTCTCCGCCGAGCTGGAGGCTGTCCCCACTTATAAGGCAAAAGACATCGGCTTTGACCGCAGTCTTGTGGGTGCTTACGGTCACGACGACCGTGTCTGTGCCTATCCGGCGGTGACCGCCATTCTGGATGCCGAGATCCCCGCCTATACCGCCGTCACCATTCTGGCGGATAAGGAAGAGACCGGTTCTGCCGGCAACACCGGTATGCAGTCCGCTTTCCTGGAATATTTCATCGACGATATTGCCGCTGCCTTTGGCGAAAAGGGTCACCACGTGCTGTCCAACTCCATCTGCCTGTCTGCGGATGTGAATGCGGCTCTGGATCCCCTGTATCCCGAGGTGATGGTTCCCTCCAATGCCGCTAAGGTCAACCACGGTGTGTGCATCACCAAATACACCGGCGGCGGCGGAAAGGGTGGCACCAGCGATGCCTCTGCCGAGTATATGAGCAAGGTTCGCACCATTCTGGATGAGAACGAGGTTCTGTGGCAGACCGGCGAACTGGGCAAGGTGGACGCCGGCGGCGGCGGCACCGTGGCTCAGTTCATCGCCAATATGGACGTGGACACCGTGGACCTGGGTGTACCGGTGCTGAGTATGCACGCTCCGATGGAGATCGTTTCCAAGATCGACGTGTATATGGCTCACAAGGCATTCCTGGCCACGATGAAGCGTGACTAATGCCCACCATTCTTTATGAAGATAACCACCTGTTACTGGTGGAAAAACCGGTTGATCTGTCCGCACAATCGGTGGAGGGCGGCGACAGCCTCCCCCACCGATTGGAACAAGCCGGATACCCGGTAAAACCGGTGCATCGGTTGGATAAACCCACCGGCGGTGTGATGGTGTATGCCCGCACCGATAAGGCGGCGGCGCTTTTGTCCGCCCTGGTGGGACAGCACGACCGGTTCCAAAAGGAGTATCTGGCGGTGGTGCAGGGACGGCCCGAAAAGGATGCCGACACCCTCACCGACCTGCTGTACCACGACCAGCGCCGCAACAAATCCTATGTAGTCACCCGCACCCGAAAGGGCGTGCGAGAGGCAAAACTGGATTATTCGGTATTAGAAACCGCCACCACCGAAGAGGGCGTTTTTTCCCTCATCCGGGTACGGCTCCATACCGGGCGCACCCACCAGATCCGGGTGCAGTTCGCCTCCCGGAAAATGCCGCTATACGGCGACAGCCGCTATGGCGGGGTGAAAAGAAAAACCTTGGGGCTGTGGAGCCACCGGCTCACCCTCCCCCATCCCATCACCGGAGAGATACTCTCTGCCGAGAGCCAACCCGATTGGGACAGCGCTCCCTGGTGCTATTTTAAAAAGGCGTAAAAAATCCGTTGCAACCATCGGTTGCAACGGATTTTTAATTGGCGCTGGCCCTCGGCCACATGGTAAAAACTGTCCGCAATTACCCTGCCGGCTCACCGTCTGCATATGTATACCACGTCAAATCAGCAGGGGTCTGCGCTTCTTGAAAATACACAGCCGTAAGGGCGTCGTATTCCGCTTTATCCATCTTCTCACCTTTTACGTAATAAGACGTATCCAGAGTATCGTCGCCGGGGTCACTAAAAGATACGGTGCGTGTCGTACCTATCTCAAAGAAGGTCGTATACCGATAATGATTTCCGTCACCGACACGTTCCTCCCACAGAGCACCATTGGACAGCACTCGTGTTTCAAGGCCTGCAGGAGATTCATACAGATGCACCACACGCCCCAGAATATACGAAAACACATTTAAACCGTGTCCTTGCATCAGCAATTCTGGAACCTCATCACCGGTAAGGTCTGCTAAAGCGTAACTAAGAATGCCCGATGTATCTACGGTGGCATAAAGATCCGATACGTAAAAGGAAGTCTCTTCGCCATAGGCCAAGCGGCGATTGTTCAAAAAAGCATTGTATGTCACAATAGCCTCGTTATAATTTTCTATCGAATACTTGTCCGCATTGATGGAAAGATAATCTTTTACGGTATCCTCCATATCCGGTAAATATAACTCTAGCCCCTGAATGTAGAAAAGCATTTCTGCGCCAGTCTTCTCCATATACTCCGACCATTCCGATTGGGTCATCGGTGAAAAATCCTTTAAACCATCTATCGTCACGTCATCCACATCGTAGCCATCGTCAGACAGTTTAACCATTTTCAGCGTTTCTTTCCCCGAATCATCCTTGAGGAGATAGAAATATAGACTATTATTTAGATTCATTCCGGAGTAATGAGTGTATAAATAATAACACGTAAGTATGGTTCCATCAGCCTTTTTAACCAACAGAGCAAAACGATGATAGGAGTTGCTATACACATAACGCACCACAGACAACGTCTCTTTTCCATCGGCTCCGTCCAAATCAATATCAACCGTTGTTAAAGTATCCGCTTGATAGGAGGCGAGAAGATTCTCAAGGATCTCTTCTATGGAATCATCCGCATCGTTGCGGTAAGCATCCAGCCAACTGAGCGGCTTATAACGGGGCTCTTCGCCGATCTTATCGCCATAGTACAGACTTTCGTCTTCAAACTCATACAACAGTTGAGCGTTTTCCATCCAGCCGGAAAGCAACTGCACATACGTTGTTATTTCCTGTAAATTAACGGCACTATTATAATACATCCATCCGTCTGAGCTATGATCTAAAACAGTGCGTACGCCATCTTTCACAGACAAAACGGAAAACTCTTCAATGGAATAATAGTCGGAGTTATCTGCCTCCACAAACAGCAGCAACGATGAGCCATCCTCCTGCGGTAAAAGGTAACAGTGACTATACTGCAGATAATGGATGCTTTCACGCAGTATCGGCGTTCCGTCTGTTTTACACACCACCATAAACTCACTATCCAAGGAAGAAGTGTCGCTATTTTTGAAAATACGAATACTTTCTTCTTCGCCGTCACCATCCAGATCGGCGCTACCTAGGGAATAACATACCATATCGTCCTCTTCCTCAGGCACAAGGATCGGTGCTTTTTCGTGACGAGTAGAGAAACTGTCGGCCTGCTCAACCACGTCTTGGCCCACCTCAAACAGCATCAAATACTGACAACGATCGGGTATCGAATAAAACGTGGATGTGCTCCCATACTGCAGCGACAGCGCATAGCGCAAGCCTTTGTTGGTTTCCTCAAGGTTGACGGTATAAGAATACTCCCCCTCGTCATAGCCGGGAACAAACAGCCACACTACCGCTTTTTCCTCGAAGTAGGCTTCATCGTATTTATACAACTTAAACCAATTGTACATACCGTCCGGTATCGACTCATCCAGCGCCTCGACCAGTTCGTCAAACGCCTCCTTAGAGCGGTTGAGCACCACCGGAATGCCGGCATTCTCCGTGTGGTCGTCGGGGTTCTCAGCGTGAGCCCACAGCCAATCCAGACCGTCCTCCATGAGATTTTCATCTATTTCGAAACCATAGATCTGGTGATCTTGTGTCGGCTCAACCATTTCCGAACGAAGAACAACCACTTCCTCATCAAACGGCACCGTCAGCAGGCACACCGCCGCCACGGCACAAATAACCAGCGAAGCAATAATGACCCACAGCAAGGGCTTACGGTAACTGAGCACCGATTTAATGCGCTGTTTGATGCTCACCTCGCCAAAGGCCAGAGGACAAGCGGCGATGGAGCGGCGCTCCACACCGCACATCAGCAATGCCGTTGCATATTCCTTTCGCTCCGTTTCGGTCTGTCCACGGAGCACCCGCTGGTCGCAGGCCACCTCAATATCCCGACACAGCAGGACATACGCCACCCACAACAGCGGATGAAACCAATACACCGCCAACAGAGCAAAAGCAACGGGTTTTATCCAATGATCCCTGCGGGAAAGATGGGACTGTTCGTGGGCAAGAACCTGGGCTGAGACGCTATCCTCCAGTCCGTAAGGGATATAAATGCGTGGGCGGAACACGCCCAATATAAACGGAGAACCAATACGATCGCTCTGCCAGATGTTATCCCTTAGAAGAACCGCATCCAGCACCCTATAGCGCACACGCCACACGCTGATAATACCGTATAGGATCATACCGCCTACGCCAATCAACCACACCCATGACGCCGCCGAGACCACCTGCTCCAGAACAGTCGGTTGCTCTGTGGTATCCTCATTTTGGATAGGCTCGGTCGGCTCTGTGGGTGTTTCAGAAGGCGAAACCACAACCGACTGCAACGCCTCGTTGACCGGAAGATCGATAAGCGGAACGCCGGTGCTGACCTGTGGCTGATCCATCGAAACGATATTTTCCGGCACCGTTTGTGCGCTGGGGATCAGACTGATGGCACTTTCAATGGAAAAGGGCAAAATCAGCCTCAGTGCCACAAAACTCCACAACACGCAGGTGATCCATCGGGGTGCCTTTTTGAAGCATAGGCGCAGCACCAAGACCGCCAGCACGATCCAACCGGCTATGATGCTGACATTCAGTATCTGCAGAAAGACAGACTCCATCCTATTCTCTCCCCTCGATCATCCGACGCAGAGCCTCCACATCCTCATCCGACAATTTTTGCCGACGGGCAAAAGCGGCAACAAAAGCAGGCAAAGAACCCTCAAAGGTCTTTTCCATCAGTTCGTTCATCTCACGAAGTTGCACTTCCTCTTTCTTCACCACCGCCGAGACGATGGCGTTCTCACTCTTAACCACACCCCGGTCGGTCAAACGACGAATAATGGTGTATGTGGTGGTACGGGACCAGCCCAATCGCTCCTTGCACAATTGGGCCAACTGCGCACTTTGAATAGGCTCGTTTTCCCACAGGATCAAACAAAAACGGTATTCGCCTTCGTGAATTTTCGGAATCTCTTTCATACGATCTCCTCCTTAGTCTACTGTTGTCAACAACAGTCTACCACGGTAGACACACATTTGTCAATAGATTTGTGCAAAAAATCAGCACCACAGTAAAACAACCGTGGTGCTGTGCGCCTTTATTAGTTTTTAAGACTGTGCATGGGTGCCGGAATCCGACCGCCACGGTGAATAAACACCTCGGGAGAAGCGGTATTCAAGGGCATCACCGGGCCTTCGCCCAACAGGCCGCCAAAGTTCAGTTCCTCCCCCACACCCATACCGATGGCCGGAATCACACGGACGGCGGTGGTCTTTCCGTTCACCATACCGATGGCCGCCTCGTCAGCGATGATCGCCGAGATCACCTCAGCAGGGGTATCGCCGGGGATGTTGATCATATCCAGACCTACCGAACACACCGAGGTCATCGCCTCCAGTTTTTCGATGGTCAGGCAACCGCTCCGGGCGGCGTCGATCATCCCCGCATCCTCGGTCACCGGGATAAAAGCGCCGGACAGACCGCCCACGTGGGAGGATGCCATCACGCCGCCCTTCTTAACTGCATCGTTGAGCATCGCCAAACAGGCCGTTGTGCCGTGTCCGCCGCACTGGGACAGACCGATCTCCTCCAGAATGTGAGCCACCGAATCGCCCACAGCCGGGGTGGGAGCCAGGGACAGATCCACTATGCCAAAGGGCACGCCCAACCGTTTGGAGGCCTCCTGAGCCACCAACTGACCCATTCGGGTAATTTTAAAGGCCGTCTTCTTAATAATGTCGGCGATCTCGCCCAAGTCCTTGTCCGGGCCCGCTTTCGCCAGCGCCGCACGGACCACACCGGGGCCGGAAACGCCCACGTTGATGACGCAATCCGGCTCGGACACACCGTGAAAAGCGCCCGCCATAAAGGGGTTGTCCTCCGGGGCGTTGCACAGCACCACCAGTTTGGCCGGGCCGATGCACCCTCGATCGGCTGTACGCTCGGCCGCCTCACGCACGATACGGCCCATCAGCGCCACCGCATCCATATTGATGCCCGCCTTGGTAGACCCCACGTTCACCGAAGCACAAATGTGCTCGGTGACCGCCAGCGCCTCCGGGATAGCCTCGATCAGTTCCCGGTCACCGGCAGAAAAGCCCTTTTGCACCAAAGCGGAAAAACCGCCCAGAAAATTCACCCCGCAGGCCACAGCGGCACGCTCCAGAGCCAGCGCCAGTTTTACCGCATCCCGGTCCTTACAACCGGCCAAAAGAATTGCCGCCGGGGTGATGGAGATACGCTTGTTCACGATCGGAATACCCAGTTCTTTTTCGATTTCTTCACCGGTCTTGACCAGATCCTTAGCCTGGCGGGTGATCTTCTCATACACCTTTTCACACACCACGTCAATATCGCTGTCGCAACAATCCAGAAGAGAGATGCCCATAGTAATGGTGCGGACATCCAGGTGCTCCTCCTGAATCATCGTGATGGTTTCCAAAATATTGTTGCCGTTTAACATAACCCTACTCCTTAAATGGTGTGCATTGCATTAAAAATATCCTCGTGCATACAATGGATGACCAGACCGTTTTCACTACCCAGATCCATCATCTCATCCACCAACTGGGTGAAAGGAATGTCGCAGGCGGTCACATCCACCATCATTATCATCGCAAACATATCCTGCAGAATGGACTGGGTCACCTCAATGACGTTGATCTTATGGTCACTGCACCGGTTGGCAACCTTAGCCAGAATACCCACGGCATCTTTTCCGACGACTGTAATCACTGCTCGCATAGCGACAGCCTCCTTCTTTGTTGATTTATTTAGGAATTATAGCACACATTTTCAATCAAGTAAAGGAAAATCGTAAGGTTGTGTATATTTCTCAGTTTTTTCGTGCATACTCACAGTGTTCCCGAAATTCCACGAAAGGAGAGAACGTTATGATGAACAAAATCGCCCTGATCGTGACCATCATCGGCGCTTTGAACTGGGGCAGCATCGGTCTGTTTCAGTTTGATCTGGTGGCCTGGCTGTTCGGCGGTGCCGATACCCTGTTGGCCCGCATCGTCTATACGGTTGTGGCTCTGGCCGGCATCTGGTGCATCACCCTGTTGTTTAAGCCCCGGGCTTATGCCGACTGACACACATAAAAAACGGCAACCGCCATCGTGCGGTTGCCGTTTTCTCTTTACAACTTACTGCGCCAGAGCCAGAGTATCCCGGGCGATCACCAGTTCCTCGTTGGTGGGGATGATATAGGCGGGGATGGCAGAGTCGGCGGTGGTGATCAAACGCTCCACACCACGGACATTGTTCGCCTCCGTATCGCACTTCATACCCAGATAACCCAGAGCGTTGATGATCTCCTCACGGATCAGGGGCTGGTTCTCGCCGATGCCGGCGGTGAACACCAACGCATCCAGACCGCCCAGAGCCGCCACATAGCCGCCCACGATCTTGGTGATCTGATAGGTACGCATATCCCAGGCCAGTTTGGCACGCTGGTTGCCCTCAGCGATGGCTTTTTCGATGTCACGGTCGTCGCTGGACACACCGGACACACCCAAGGTGCCGGACTTTTTGTTCATCAGGTCATCCATCT
The DNA here is from genome assembly GCA_964433515.1 of uncultured Ruminococcus sp. GTDB lineage: Bacteria > Bacillota > Clostridia > Oscillospirales > Acutalibacteraceae > UBA5905. The sequence goes on along the minus strand of CAYSRL010000012.1, from coordinate 5,106 downwards.
GCTTGGGGGTCAGACCCTCTTTCTCCATAATATAGGTCACGGCAGAGGGGTCAAAACCGCCGGTACGGGTACCCATCATAAAGCCATCCAGAGGGGTCAGACCCATCGAGGTATCCATAATCTTGCCATCCTTGATGGCGGAGATGGAAGAACCGCTGCCCAAGTGGCAGGTGATGATGCGGGTGCCCTCAACCTTGCCCAGCAATTCGGTGCAACGGGCGCTGACAAAACGGTGAGAAGTACCGTGGGCGCCGTAACGGCGGACACCGTATTTCTCATAATACTCATACGGCAGAGCGAACATATACACCTTCTGCTCCATCGTCTGGTGGAAAGCGGTATCAAACACCACGACCTGCGTGATATCCTCGCCAAAAGTCTCGGTGGCGGCATTGATGCCCGCCAGAGCGCCCATATTGTGCAGAGGAGCCAAAGCGGCCAATTCCTCGATATCCTTCTTCACCTTTTCGGTAACAATCACAGAGCGGTCAAAGCGGTCGCCGCCCTGCACCACACGGTGACCGATAGCGCCCACCTCGGACAGGTCGTTGATCACCTTGCCCTCGCCCTCGGTCAGAGCCTTCTTCACCTGGGCAAAAGCCTCGGTCTGATTCTTCATCACCGGATAGGTGGTCCAGGCATCGCCGTTGGCCTTATGGGTGAAAATACCGTCCTCAAGACCGATACGCTCGCAGATACCTTTTGCCAGAACGACCTCGCCCTCCATATCGATAAGCTGATACTTCAGGGAAGAACTACCGGCGTTGATAACCAAGATTTTCATAAATTTTCCATCTCCTCATTGATTTTGTGAAACAAATAGCGTAATATATAATAACTGATATTGCGGAAAATTTCAACAGTTATTTCAAGAAAGGAGGCATCTTTTTGCGAATTGCAGGAATTATTGCGGAATATGACCCATTCCACAAGGGGCACGCCACCCATATTGCCGCCACCCGGGCGGAAAACGGCGGTAATGCCACCCACATCGTGGCGGTCATCAGCGGCCATTTCACCCAAAGAGGCGAACCGGCTCTGCTCAGCAAATTCCGGCGGGCAGAAATGGCCCTTGCCGGCGGTGCCGACCTGGTTCTGGAATTGCCACTTCCTTGGGCAATGGCACCGGCAGAAAACTTTGCGGCCGGCGGTGTGGCTATTCTCAACGCTCTCGGCTGTGTGGATATCCTCTCCTTCGGCAGCGAATGCGGAGATATAGCCACCCTACAAAAACTGGCCGCTCTCCCCCACAGCAAAGACTATCAGGCGGTGTTGCGAAACGTTCTTGCCACCGGTGTCCCCTATGCCGCCGCCGGACAGACAGCCGCCTCCGTATTATTAGGAGAGGAAACCGCTTCGGCATTATCCTCTCCCAACAACACGTTAGGGATCGAATATCTCCGAGCGATCGCCAATCAACAGGCGGACCTCCAAGTCTTTACCCTGTTAAGGCAAGGGGCTTTACACAATGAAGATGCCCCGAATCAAGGCATTGCGGCGGCTTCCTTGTTGCGAAATTGGATACGCAACGGCCAGATAGATACCGCAGCGAATTATATGCCTGTCGCCACCGGAGATCTGCTAAAAGAAGCCATCAAAGAAGGAGAAGCCCCCTCGAACAGTCGCATTTTGCAGGATGCTGTGTTGGCCACCTTGCGAAAAATGCATGCCGACGACTTTGCCACCTTGCCGTGGATATCCGAAGGATTAGAAAACCGGTTATACAGCCTATCCCGCACCGCCACAAACTATGACGAACTGTTAACTGCCCTCAAGACCCGCCGGTATCCTCTGGCAAGACTGCGGCGAGTGCTCTGGGCGGCGCTCATCGGGATGACCGCCGCCGACACAGAGGGATTACCGCCGTATATACGGGTACTGGGGATGAATCAACGAGGGCAGGAGATACTGGCCGTTGCCTCTCCTACCCTGCCGTTGCTGACCCGCACCGCCCAACTGGACGGTCTGGATGATCGGGCAAAAAGGCTATTTGGCTTAGAATGTATCGCCACCGACCTGCACGCCCTCACCCGGCCAAACCCCGCACCCTGCGGCACCGACCATACCCAGAAGTTACTAGTAACCAGATAGCCAAAAAAGCCTGACCCGGATGGGTCAGGCTCTTTTCGTTCTTACAGATTAGTCGGTGACAAAGGGCACCAGAGCAACCTGACGGGCACGCTTGATAGCGGTGGTCAGACCACGCTGATGGCGGGCACAAGTGCCGGTCACACGACGGGGCAGGATCTTAGCACGCTCAGACATGCAGCGGCGCAGACGAGCCACGTCCTTGTAATCAATGTAGTCGATCTTATCGACGCAGAACTGGCACACCTTGCGATGGCCTTTACGACCCCGCATGGGGCGCTCGGGTCTCTCAGTTCTTTCTGCCATAATAGAAAGGCCTCCTTTTCTCAATTTTCAGCTGTTCCCAAATCAGAAGGGCAGGTCCTCATCGGTGAGGATCTCCTCAAAGTCGCCGGAATTGGCGGTAGAGAAGGCGGGCTTAGCCTCGCTCACTGCGGGGATCTGGGAATCATAGCTGGGAGCACCGCCGGCGTTTCCGCCCTTGGACTCACAGAAGAATGCGTTGTCGACCACGACCTCATAGACAGTGCGCTGACTGCCATCGTTGGCCGTGTACTTGCGGGACTGCAGGCTACCCTGCAGGGCAATGCGCTGTCCCTTGTGGAAATAGCGGGAGATAAACTCGGCAGTACCACGCCAGGCAACGCAGTTGATAAAATCGGTCTGCCGCTCCTGATCCTTGGAGCGATAGGCACGGTCAACAGCCACGCTGAAACTGGTAACAGAAACGCCGGTCTGTGTGGTCTTCAGCTCGGGGTCACCGGTAAGACGACCCATCAAACAGATAGAATTCACAGATATACCTCCTTAGTTCTCTTCCTTGCGGATAACCATGGAACGCAGCACGCCATCGGTGATACCGGCACGACGCTCCAACTCCGCAGGGAAATCGGGACCGCTGACGAAGTTGTACAGGACATAATAGCCTTCCGCCTCGTCATTGATGAGATAGGCCAGCTTGCGCTTACCCCACTCGTCGATCTCGCCGAGCTCAGCGTGCTTCTCGATCAGAGCGCTGAACTTCTCCTTCAGTGCGGTGACGTTCTCCTCACCCTGGGTCAGGGAGAAAATGAAAACGGCCTCATAGGATGCTTTGATAGTGGGCATTGATTGCACCTCCTTATGGTCTAATGGCCTCCTCTCTCGGAAGAGGCAAGGAATTGTCCACAGTCGTGGACCGTAATATTATAGCAGGCAATGAAGCCGTCGTCAAGAGGAAAATGATATAAATTTGTGTTTTTTTGACATTTTTCAGGCACTAAAAAGAATGTGCTACCGGTCGGTAGCACATTCTTTTCGATCCAATAAAGAATCTTCTATAGATCAGTCAGTATCTTTCTCAAATTCCAGCACAGCACCGGTGGTGCCGTCTACCGTGATGTCGTATTCCACCCGGTCAACGTTGAAACTGATCTCATATTCCCAGCGGCGGGCATCGTCGTCATAATCCAACTCGATCTCATACCGGGAAATGTCCTCTT
>CAYSRL010000012.1:0-1437 GCA_964433515.1 uncultured Ruminococcus sp. | reverse complement strand
CAACGGCGGGCATCGTCGTCATAATCCAACTCGATCTCATACCGGGAAATGTCCTTTTCCGCCACGCCAAACCGATCTAACGCAATGCGTTTTGCCTCTTCCCGGCTAATTGTTTTAGAGGTTTTTGCGGCGGTAGAAGAGGCGATAGTGACAGAAGAAGAACTCACAGCGGAGCAAAGCGACTTCTCCTCCTCTGTATCCGCCTCCTGCGGGAGCGTCGTGCTAGCCTGGGGCTCCGTCTGTTCCGAAGCATCGGTCGTTTCGGTGGGCACGGTGGTGTAATTCGAGACCGTCTCAGCAACAGCCTCCTCCGTTTCGGCGCCAACCTTGTCCTCTACCCGGCCCTTTTCTGACACAGCAGAACACCCCGCCAACCACACAAGCGTTAAAAGCACAACGAGTATAATCGGTATTCTTTTCATATTGATCGCCTCCTTTAATGGATTTCAAAAAGGGGTACTGATCACCGTCAGTACCCCTTTGCTCTTTGACGGCTTGAATGTCGTCTCTTTTGAATGGATTTTTACAGAGTCAGACTGGGGGCAGAATACACCCGGCCTGCCAACTCCTGGTCGAGCAGATACAAACTCTTAGGATCATCACCAAACAGTTTATACTTACTGACCATCTTGTCGGCATTCTCCTCTTCCTCTAACTGCTCTTTAACAAACCAGTCCAGGAACTGCATCGTACGGAAGTCTTTGACTTCATAGGCCGCCTCATAGATGGCGTGAATCAGCGAGGTCACATACCGCTCGTGCTTTGCCGCCGCCTCCAGAGGCCCCATATGGGTGACAAACACCTCACCGGGCTTGTCAATGGTCTTCAGTTCTACCGGAATGCCGTTACTTTGCAGATACCGCAGAAACAGAAGCGCATGATCCCGCTCTTCCTGCGCCTGGATGGTGTACCAGTTGGCAAACCCGTCCAGGTCGTTATCGGTATAGTAATTGGCCATATCCAGATACAGATAGGCGCTGTAGAATTCCTTGTTGATCTGGTCATTAAGCAATTCTCTTACCTTATTATCCAGCATAAGTGCTCACTCCTTTATTCCCAAATTGCGTATGCATAATAATCTCTGCCGTCAACCACATAGGCCATCATATCCTCTGTGGTTGCAGATTCGCTTAACAATTCATAATCGTCCATGAGGTAATAACCATATTCTCCGCACGAAACACACAACTGACCATCATCAAGGTCTGTTACTTCTTCCGTAAGCCATTCGCCTTTGGTTACGGCATAAACTGTCCAACCGGCAAATGTTGCACCATCCTTTTCGATGGAACTGATCGGGTCGATTCCGCTTGAGAAAGCAAGGCCTTTTTCGATGCTTGCCACACTCAAAGTTGCTTCATACGGCTCGTCAGCACCCATCCAAATGGTTCCGCCGTTGGCGTAGAGCGTGACATCAGAAGCACCGTCATCTGTAAC
>CAYSRL010000011.1:0-19275 GCA_964433515.1 uncultured Ruminococcus sp. | reverse complement strand
GAGGCAGAGCGTAATCGATAAGCGCTTTACGGCGCTCCTCCGTGTCCACAGATAGATATTTGTCACCGTGGAGGGCGGCAAAGTTGGCGGCGTGTTCCTTGATATCGTCGCCGTGATAGGCGTCCTCCGGCAGTTCCACAGCATCCTCACCAAGCAATTTTTGCTGATAACGGATGTCCAGAGACAGACCAAATTTCTCGATCTGGTTGCCGGCGTCGTTGATATAAAACTCTCGCCAGACATCATAGCCGGCGGCATCCAGGACGGAAGCCAGGCAGTCGCCAAGTGCACCGCCACGGGCGTTGCCCATATGCATCGGACCGGTAGGGTTAGCGGAGACGTATTCCACCATCACCTTTTTGCCATTGCCATATCCGGAACGGCCGAAATCGGCACCTTTTTCAATCGCCTCTGCCACGATGTCGCCGTAATAGGCGGGGGAGAGGAAAAAGTTGAGAAAGCCCGGTCCGGCTATCTCCACGTTCTCAAAATAGGTGCCCTCCAGATTAAGGTGAGCCACAACGGTCTCGGCGATCTTGCGGGGAGCACTGCGAAATGTTTTGGCGGATACCATGGCTACATTCGTTGCCAGGTCGCCGTGAGTGCGGTCGCCGGGCACCTCGATAACAAAGGCGGGCAGATCGCCTTGGGGCAGGTCACCCTTCTCAATCGCAGCAGCAACCGCCGCAGAAATGGCTTCTCTTAGTTGTCGTTCGGTCTTATTTACGATAGCAGACATTTATGTTTCCTCCTGAACGGTAATGTGCACAGTATGAGCGGAACTGACGCCGCCGTTAAAACCCAGTGTGTAACTGAAGTTGAGATGACCGCCCTTGTCATCCAAAGCATAGTCCAATTCGGACGCATAGGTGCCCAGATCAATGTTCCCATAGGGGGTATGGTAATTACAGTGATGACGGCGGTTTTTCTCCAATATCAACATACTGGGGTGAGCGCCGGAACGCATCAAATTCAGTTTGCCCGGCTCGATATCCAGAGTGGTCAGGGTACCCTCCATTCCGGTGGCTTCGGTTTCGTGATAACACAGTTTCCAACCGTTTCCCTGACGTTCCAAAGTACCGCCGGTGGTCAGTTCGATGACGTCTTGTTCATCATCTACAGTCTGGGTACCTACAATTTTGATTATGGCTTTCATAGCAAATCCTTCTTTTTAGTTCTCGAGTTGGATCTTCTCCACGGTTTGCTCCACGGAACGGCCAAGGAAGATCTCGGCAACCTGGCTGAATCCCTCCGGTTGGTCGGACACGAAGAATCGTGCCGAACCGCTTACCGGCCGGTCGGTGAGAGCATTTGCTTCATTCAGTTGCTGAGCGCACAGAGCGGCTGTTTCCCGTCCGGAATCGATCAGCGTTACACCGTCGCCCAGTTCTTTTTGAATGATCTCTGTAAGCAGCGGAAAATGGGTGCATCCCAGTATCAGCGTATCTACGCCGGCGGTCTTGACTGCCGACAGATAGCGATGCACCATAGGGAGCGCCACCGGGTCGTCTTTACCGATCCAACCGCTCTCCACCAATGGGACAAACAGGGGACAGGGGGTGGCGGTGACCTGCATATGGGGGTCGATCTCCAGAATGGCTTTTTCAAAGGAAGCGGAGCGGATGGTGGCGGCTGTCCCCAAGATCCCGATTTTGCCGTTGCGGGTGGCTCTTACTGCCGCAGTGGCGGTGGGCGTGACCACGCCAATGGCCGGTACAGGCAACTGAGCCAGCAGATCCGGAGCAACCGAACTGACGGTGCCGCAGGCGGCAATGATGTATTTTACATCGTGGGACAGCAAAAACCGACAATCCTCAGAGGCGTACCGCCGGATGGTGTCACGGCTGCGTGTACCGTAGGGAACCCGACCGGTATCGCCGAAATACACGATATTTTCGTTTGGCAACAGATTTTGCAGATGACGGACAGCAGTCAGTCCGCCCAGACCGGAATCAAATACGCCTATCGGCCGATTATCCATTAAGACACCTCCATTTCGCTTACTAACAAACCATTTTATCATAGAACATCGGGATGTGCAATGAAAATTTTACAATTTCTTTACTATACTTTTGGCAGTAGCTGTGTTATAATGTGTGTGAAATTGATAATCAGGGTGAATACGTATGTACAATTATCCATATTTGGATCCCCAAACCGAATACGAAAAACGCCATCTTCGTTCTGCAACCGGATTTGTAGGATGTATGATGTTGGTGCTGATCGGCTCTATGAACCTCACCTATCTGGTGGTGGCGCTGTTTTTGAGTGCGGTTGGCGTTTTGCCCGAGGGCGGTATCTATCAGGAGAATCTGGGGCTGGACAATACCACGTATCTGTGTATCTATGCTGTGATCTATGCCTTCGCAATGGGGCTGCCGCTGGTGGTGCGGTTGTTTTCCCATTATCGCCTTCCTAAATACCCCACCAAACCGATCTCATCCGGTGTGGTGTATTTTGGGGCGCTTGCGGCAATGGGCGTGTGTATGGGTGCCAACATTGTTACCAACTATTTGGTTGCTTTTCTGGAGAATATCGGTATTCCTTCTCCGGAATTTCCCCAGCTTTTGGAGCCGAGTACAACCAGTTTGCTATTGAATCTGGTGGTAATGGCCGTTTTGCCCGCTCTTTTGGAAGAATTGGTTTTTCGTGGTTGTATTCTTCGTGCGCTGCGTCCCTTCGGAGACGGTTTTGCGGTGTTGGTTTCGGCTGTCCTGTTCGGCCTGATGCATGGCAACATTCGCCAGATACCGTTTGCTTTTATCATTGGTTTGGCGCTTGGATATCTGTATGTGGTCACCAACAATCTGTGGATACCCATTCTGGTCCACTTTATGAACAATGCTCTGTCGGTATGTCTGGAATACGTTTCCTTTTCTATGAACGAGACCACCGTCGGATGGTTTTATACTTATGTGATCTATGGCTTGGCGCTTTTTGGCGGTTTAGCGATTCCGGTGCTGTTTTTGCTGTACCACCGAGAACTCAAAACAACACCCGGAATGACTCGTCTGTCCTTCGGTCAACGTCTGGGCGGATTGCTGAAAACACCAACTATGATCATTTCTTTGGTATTATTTGTTGTTTTGCTGATTACCGGGGTGTAAAGTATGTGTCAAAACCGTGATGAAGAATTTATGCGCCTGGCACTCAAATTGGCGGAGGAATCCGCCGCAGAGGGCGAGGTGCCGGTGGGCGCTGTCGTAGTGCGGGATGGCGAGGTCTTGGGTATCGGCCGCAACCGCCGGGAAACGGCGGGGAATGCTCTGGCTCACGCCGAACTGGAAGCCATCGATGCCGCCTGTCGCAAATTGGGCGGCTGGCAATTAGTCGGGTGCACGTTGTACGTGACGCTTGAGCCCTGCCCGATGTGCGCCGGGGCCATCATCAATTCCCGCATCCAGCGGGTGGTACAGGGCGCCCTCAATCCCAAAGCCGGCTCCTGTGGGTCCGTGGTGGATCTCTTTGCTTTGCCTTATAATCACCATCCGGTGACGGTCACCGGGGTGTTGGGTGACGAGTGTTCCGGTATCCTCAAATCGTTTTTTAAAAAACTTCGCTGAAAGAGAAATCGGAGAAAGGGGAAAAACTATGCGTGTGCTATTGTTGTCCTGCAATACAGGCGGCGGTCACAATTCGGCAGCAGCCGCCATTATGAATGCGTTAGATGACCGATCTGTTACGTGCGAAAAAGCAGATGCTCTGGCGTTTATTTCCGAAGTGCATTCCGAGATCGTCAGCAACGGTCACTCCATTCTTTATCGCCACCTGCCCCAACTCTTTGGCGTGGGCTATCGTTTTGAAGAAAAACATCCGCCGAAATTCATTTACGATCAGATGACGTTAGGCGCAAAGAAGCTGGCTCATTACGTAAACGAGGGGGCATACGACGCCATTGTCTGTACCCATATGTTTGCCTCTATGATGGTCACCGAGGCCCGCAAGAAACACGGCGTAACCATCCCGCAGTATTTGGTGATAACCGATTATTGCGTTTGTCCGGGCACCGAAATGGTGGATGTGGAGCATTTCTTCATCCCTGCAGAGTCACTGCGGTCGGCTTATACCGGGCTGGGCGTGGCCGACGAGCGGGTGGTTGCCTCCGGCATCCCCATCCATCCCGCTTTTATGACGGCGGCGGATAAGGGTGCAGCCCGCCGGAAACTGCATCTTCCGGAAAAAGGAAAGATCGTGTTGCTGTTTAGCGGCAGCATTGGTTGCGGTCGTTTACAGCGGGTCGTCCCAAATCTGGAACGGCAATTGCCGGAGGACACCACTCTGGTGGTCATCTGCGGCTATAATCACCGTCTACACAAACAACTCAAGCGGGAATGTACCGCCAAAACCGTGGTGGTGGGGTATACCAACCGCATTTTTGATTATATGACGGCGGCAGACCTGTGCATCAGTAAGCCGGGAGGCTTATCGGTGACGGAAATGCTGGTTAAGGGGCTGCCGATGGTGCTGATGCTGTCCGTGCCGGGTTGCGAGAGCCGCAATCTGGAGTTCTTTGTGGGGCATAATGCGGCTATCGGAACGGACGATTGGGATGCCGCCATCTGGCAGACGACCCATTTGATCTCTGACCCCGAACGGATGTCTTGTATGCGGCAAAATCTGAAAAATATTGGATATCCCGGCGGGGCATCGGTTATCGCCGATACCGTTATCCGTGAATATGAGGAGCGCCAACCGTAATGAACACCCGTTTATATTTCATCCGCCACGGTGAGAGCATCTCCAATCTTTCCACCCAGTTTGCCGGTTCTTTGGATATGCCCTTGACCGAAAAGGGGTTGACTCAGGCTAAGGTGACGGCTGAATATTTAAAGGCTGTTCCGTTTACGGCGGTGTATGCCAGCGACCTGTCCAGGGCGTATGCCACCGGTCAAGCGGTGGCAATAAGCCAAAACATCCCCCTGTATCCCTGCGGTGGCCTGCGGGAGATTTTTGCAGGTGCGTGGGAAGGGGAGAGTTATGCGGATCTGGAGCGAAGTTTTCCGGAAAGTTATGGGATTTGGCGAACCCAGATCGGTCTCGCAAAATGTCCCGGAGGAGAATCGGTGGCCCAGTTACAAAAACGTGTCCGGGAATGCGTGGAAAACATTGTTCGGAATCATCCCGGTGAAACGGTTTGTATCGCCACCCACGCCACGCCTATTCGTGTAATGGAATGCATTTGGACCGGCACACCATTGGCGCAGATGCACACCATCCCCTGGGTGAGTAACGCCTCGGTGACGGTGGCAGAATACGACCGGAACGCAAACGGCATCCTGCTGGAACGGGATCTGCACCGCCACCTGGGTGACCTGCACACCGTTTTAGCGAAAAACGTCTGATTTTGGCAACCCTGACGTAAGAGCGTTGGGGTTGCTTATTTATTCCACAATATCTAGTAAAAATTCGCTATTTGTGTTGCAAAAAAGCAATAGTTATAGTATACTATAGAATTGAGATACTATTAGAGAGGAATTTCCATAACTATGACACGAATAATTGCTCCGGAGGAACTGGCACAACAGTTACCTTTCTGTGATAAAGTGCGTCAGCACTATATAGAATTAAAACCGGAATCGCCACCGCTTGCCTGCATCCGTACCTTTGGCTGTCAGCAGAATGTGGCTGATTCGGAACGGATCAAAGGGATGCTGGCAGAGATGGGGTTTGGCTTCACCGATGAAACCGAAGAGGCGGATTTCATACTGTTCAACACCTGTGCCGTGCGGGAGCACGCCTGCGACCGGGTGTTTGGTAACGTGGGCGCCCTCAAGCACATTAAACGGCGCCGGCCTGAGGTGTTGATTGCGGTGTGCGGCTGTATGGTCCAGCAACCCCACGTAGCGGACAAACTCAAAGAGAGTTATCCTTTTGTGGGTCTGGTGTTCGGCACCCACGTCATTCACCGATTTCCGGAACTGCTGTGGCAGGCTCTGGGGCAGCGAAAGCAATTGTCCGTGACCCCTCAGGAAGACGGCGTAATTGCTGAGGGGCTTCCCGTTCAGCGGGATGGCGATTTCAAAGCGTGGCTGCCCATTATGTACGGTTGCAACAATTTCTGCACCTATTGCATCGTTCCCTATGTCCGAGGCCGGGAACGAAGCCGTGACCCGGAGATCATTCTGCAAGAGGCACGGAAACTGGTTGCAGACGGTTATAAAGAAATCACCCTGCTGGGGCAGAATGTGAACTCTTATGGAAAAGGGGAGGACCACGGTGTGAATTTTGCCGAACTTCTTCGGCGTATCAATGCCATCCCCGGTGATTTCACCATTCGGTTTATGACCTCTCACCCCAAGGATGCTTCCCACGAATTGTTTGACACCATCGCCCGGTGCGAGAAGGTGTCCCGGCATTTCCATCTGCCGTTCCAGTCCGGCAACAACCGGGTACTGAAGGCGATGAACCGCCGTTATACCCGAGAGCAATATCTGGAATTGGTGAACTATGCCCGGTCTGTGGTTCCGGATATTTCTTTCACCAGCGATGTGATCGTGGGCTTTCCCGGTGAAACACGGGACGAGTTTGAGGACACGCTATCTCTTGTAAAAGAAGTTGGATTCACCTCTTTGTTCACCTTTATTTTCTCCCCTCGAAAGGGGACACCGGCAGCAGAGATGGAGGATCCGATCCCTATGCAGACAAAAACCGCTTGGTTTCAGGAGTTGTCCGCCTTACAGGAGGAAGTCTCGGCCGAGAGACTGGCAAAATTGGTGGGAACCGAACAACGTGCCTTGCTGGAAACGGCAGAGGATGGCTATATAGAGGCTCGACTGGCCTCAAATAGTGTGGTGCGGGTGCAGGCAGACCCAAAAGATGTTGGGCGGTATGCCACCATCCGTATCGACGATGCCCGCAGTTGGATTATGCACGGTACCGTGCTGAATATTGATGATTAAAGGAGAATGAATTATGGATACGTTATTGGCAATGGCCATTGATCTGGCGACGCAGTTACAGGCCGATCCCCGGTGCGAGGCGGTGTTGGCCGCCACCAAGGCTGCTGATGAAGATAAGACCTTGCAGGAACTTATCAGCGAATTCAATCTGAAGCGTCTGGCTATCAACACCGAAGAGGGCAAAGAGGATGCCGACACCGAGAAGATTCGTGAGATGAATCAAGAACTTCGTTCCATCTATGCATCGGTGATGGCTAATGACAGTATGATGGCGTATAACAACGCTAAGTCCGAGTTGGACGTGCTGGTGAACAAGATCCATTTTGCTATCAATCTGGCCGTGCAGGGTCAAGACCCCAATCTGGCGGCGCAAGAGAGCGCTTGCTCCGGCGATTGCGGTTCCTGCGGCGGTTGCCACTAAGTCAAATTTGGGAATTGAACAGTAAAGGATGGCTGACCTATGGCGGAAATGACGCCGATGATGCAGCAATATCTGCAGATAAAAGAACAGAATAAGGATTGCATTCTCTTTTTCCGTTTGGGCGATTTCTATGAGATGTTCTTTGACGATGCCAAACTGGTGTCTAAGGAACTGGAACTTACCCTTACCGGACGGGATTGCGGTCAGGCGGAGCGGGCGCCGATGTGCGGCGTTCCGTTTCATAGTTATGAAACCTATGTGGCCCGGTTGGTTGCCCGAGGATATAAAGTGGCGATCTGCGAACAGGTCGAGGATCCCGCCCTTGCTAAGGGGCTGGTCAAGCGGGACATCATACGCATTCTGACCCCCGGCACCGTTATCGAGGGCAGTATGCTGGACGAGGCGAGAAACAACTATCTGGCGGTGGTCTATGCCACCCCGGATGCCAAACAGTACGGTCTGTGTTTCTGCGATTGCTCCACCGGCGAGATACACCTGACCCAGTTGTCCGGTGATGACCTCCCTCTGCGTGTTTCCAACGAGATCGGTCGTTTCTCACCAAGCGAAATTCTGGTCAACAGAGCCGCCGCAACCTGCAGCGAACTGAATGAATTTGTTGACCGTCGTTTGAACGGTCATCTGGAAATTCGCAACGATGCAGAATTTGATCTGTCCGGCGCACAAGAAGCGATACTTCGCCAGTTTAAAGCAGTCTCTTTGTCGGCTTTGGATGTGGAGGACAAACCCTCTGCTGTGTGCGCTTTCGGTTGTGCTATCGCCTATTTGCAGAACACCCAGATGACCGGTCTGGAGCGGATGAATCAATTGGACGTGTATTCGGATGCCCAGTATATGAAGTTGGATCTGACCGCCCGCCGTAACCTGGAATTGTTGGAAACTATGCGTTCTCAGGAAAAGCGTGGGTCATTGTTGGGCGTTCTGGATCACACCAAAACCGCTATGGGTAAGCGGTTGCTCCGGTCTTGGATCGAACAACCTTTGGTGCAGATCGCTCCCATTACCCGGCGGCTTAATGCGGTGGATGAACTGGTGAAAAAATCCCTGCTTCGTGGGGATATTCAGGAGTTGCTCACCGAGATCTATGACCTGGAACGCATTATGACCCGGGTGGTTTACGGCAGTGCCAATGCCCGGGAACTGCGGTCATTACAGCAGACCTTATCCTATATGCCGGCTGTGCGTCAGGCGTTGTCCGATGCGGATAGCACAGAACTTTCTGCGATTCGGGACGCTATCGACCCGTTAGAGGATATTTGTGAATTGATTGCTGCTTCCATCGTGGATGAGCCCCCCTTTACCGTCCGTGAGGGCGGTATGATCCGGGGCGGTTATAATGCCGAGTTGGATGAGTTGCAGAGCATTATGACCGACGGCAAGGGGATCCTCTCCCGTATCGAGGTTGAAGAGAAAGAAAAGACCGGTATCAAGACCCTGAAAGTCGGGTATAACCGGGTATTCGGTTATTATATTGAGATCTCCCGCTTATACAGCGACCAGGTCCCGGAGCATTATATTCGGAAACAGACCTTGGCCAATGCGGAGCGGTACATAACCCAGGAACTGAAAGAATTGGAGGCCCGGGTCTTAGGGGCCAAGGACCGTGCTGTGGCTCTGGAATACCAGTTATTCACCCAAGTGCGGGAAGCGGTTGCCGCTCAGTTGTTGCGGATCCAGTCCACCGCTGAGGCGTTGGCAAAACTGGATGTGCTGACCTCGTTGGCGGTAACGGCGGTTCGCCACAATTATTGCCGTCCTGAGGTGGATCTGTCCGGGCGCATTGATATAAAAGGCGGACGGCATCCGGTCGTGGAGGCGCTGTCGGACACGCCTTTTGTGCCCAACGACACCAGCCTCGACAACGGCGAGAATCGTGTGGCTCTGATTACCGGCCCCAATATGGCGGGTAAATCCACCTATATGCGCCAGACTGCGCTCATCACCCTAATGGCGCAGATCGGCAGTTTTGTGCCGGCGCAGAGCGCCACCATCGGCATCGTGGACAGTATTTTCACCCGGGTGGGCGCCTCCGACGACCTGGCCGCCGGTCAGTCCACTTTTATGGTGGAGATGAGCGAGGTGGCCTCCATTCTGCGGAATGCCACCTCAAAGAGTTTGATCGTATTTGATGAGATCGGCCGTGGCACCTCTACCTTTGACGGTATGAGCATCGCCCAGGCGGTGCTGGAATACGTGGCTAATCCTAAGCGCATCGGAGCCAAAACTCTATTTGCTACCCATTATCACGAACTGACCTCTATAGAGGAAGAGATCGACTGCATTAAGAATTACAATATAGCGGTCAAAAAGCGGGGTGACGACGTCACTTTCCTGCGGCGTATCGTTCGTGGCCCCGCCGACGACAGTTACGGCATAGAAGTGGCGAAACTGGCGGGTATCAACAACGAGGTCGTCCGGCGTGCAAAAGAGATCCTCGGCGGTATTGAAAGTGGGGAGGGTGCTCCTGTACGCCGCCGTGTTGCTGAACCGGTAGAGGAGAGCAACCAACTTTCTTTACTGGGCGCTATGGACAACCCCCTTATCAGCAAACTTAAAGAACTGGATGTCAACGTATTGACACCCATCGAGGCCATGCAGGTACTGTATGACCTGGTAAAGGAAGCCCAAACCTATTAACAGACGAAAGGAGTGGTCATCGTGGCAAAAATTCACGTATTGGACAAGCACGTAGCGGAATTGATCGCCGCCGGTGAGGTGGTGGAACGTCCCGCCTCAGTGGTTAAAGAATTGATGGAGAACACCATCGATGCCGGTGCCAAACACGTGACAGTAGAGATTCGTGACGGTGGCGTTTCCTATATTCGCCTCACTGACGACGGCTGCGGTATTCATCGTGAAGATGTGGCCACGGCCTTTCTCCGCCACGCCACCAGTAAGGTGCGCACCGAATCCGATCTGGATGCCATCGGCACGCTGGGATTCCGTGGTGAAGCGCTGGCTTCGGTGGCGGCTGTTGCTAAGGTGGAGGTCACCACCTGTGCCGCCGGTGAGATGGTGGGCACCCGCTATGTCATTCACGGCGGAGAAGAGATCCTGATCGAGGATGCCGGCTGTGCCGAGGGGTCAACCTTTGTGGTGGAGGATTTGTTTTACAACATTCCCGCCCGTATGAAGTTCCTTAAAAAGGATGTGAGTGAGGGCAATGCTGTCGCCGGCGTAGTGGAGCGTTTGGCTCTGTCCCATCCGGAGATCGCCGTAAAGTTTATCCGTAACGGGCGGGTCGAGTTACAGACCCCCGGCGATGGAGAACTGCTGTCCACCATTCACGCAGTGTTTGGCAAACCATTTGCTTCCACACTGATTCCGGTGGAATACGAAATGGGCGGCGTTGCGGTAAAAGGGTTTGTTTGTAAGCCGGAAAACACCCGCCCCAACCGTACTATGCAGCATTATTTTGTCAATGACCGCTATGTTAAGACACAGACCGGTCTGGTGGCGGTGGAGCGTGCCTATCGTGGGAAGATCATGACAGGACGGTTCCCGGCCTGTGTGCTGTTTATCCGGCTATCGCCGGAGGCGGTGGACGCTAACGTTCATCCTGCCAAGATCGAAATTCGCTTTATCAATGAAAAGCCGGTGTTTGATGCGATCTACTATGGCGTTCTGTCCGCTTTAGAGGCCCGCAGCACCATCCGTCAGGTAGAGATCCCCCAAAAGGCGGTTCCCATTCAGCCGGTAACACCGTCTGCACCGGTGACGCCCATACCTGCGGTTACACCGGTAAAACCGCAGACACCGGCAAAAAAGCCGTCTTTCCTGGATCTGGCTGTGGATGATAAACCGGCACCGGCGTTATCGCTGGAGGATTGCACACCCTATCGTCCCAATTTGAAGCCTGAGAAACCTCTTGTTGAGGAAAAGGTGACTGTACCGGCGGTCAAACCGGAAAGCCCCATAACCAAGCCTGAGCCGATACAGACCGCCATCCAAGCCGAACCGGAAGTGGCGGTCATCGGAGAACTGTTTAAGACGTACATATTGGCGCAGATGGGGGAGAGTTTGTTTATCATTGATAAGCACGCCGCCCACGAGCGCATTCTGTATAATCAACTCAGATCCCAGGCCCGTGTGGACGAGCAGATGTTGCTCAGTCCCGTGGCGGTGACTGTCAGCCGTGAAGAACATTCCGCTTTGCTGGAATCGGTAGAGGAACTGAAAACTGCCGGTATCGCTTTAGAGGATTTTGGCGGTCAATGTGTGCTTGTCCGTTCCTTCCCGCTGATCTTGTCCGGAACGGACATTGACAGCACCATCCGTGAGATCGCCGCCGGCTTTGCGGGTGGTAACCGAGAGGTGCAAAGCAGTAAATTAGATTGGATCTACCATTCTTCTGCTTGCCGTGCCGCCGTTAAGGCGGGGGATACCAGCCGTCCGGCTGAACTCATTGATTTGGCAAAACAGGTGCTTTTGAATGATGAGATTCGTTTTTGTCCCCACGGCCGTCCGGTGTGTGTGGAAATGACCCGCCGGGAACTGGAAAAGCAGTTTGGCCGTATCGTTTGACGAAGGAGAGGTGAATGCCGTGATACCGAACAATCCCTATCCCATTATTGCAGGTCCTACTGCATCCGGTAAAACGGCATTGGCCATTGCCTTAGCCAAAGCCATCGACGGCGAGGTAGTCTCTGCCGATTCGATGCAGATTTACGACACAGTTTCTGTGGGCACTGCCCGTCCCACCTACGATGAAATGGACGGAGTACCCCACCATCTTTTGGGGTTTGTTCCGCTGGAAGAAAAATACAGCGTGGCACGCTATCAGGAAGACGCTCAAAGGGTGTTTGAGGATATTCTAGAACGAGGCAAGACTCCGGTGATGTGTGGCGGAACAGGCTTATACATTCAGTCTTTTATGGAGAACCGACAATTGTTTGAAGAGCAACCCTGTTCGGAATTGCGGCGGCACTATCAAAGACTGGCCGAGGAAGAGGGAAATGAGGCCCTTTTACATCGCCTTCAACAAGTTGACCCGGTATCGGCAGGGCGGTTACACGTCAACGACCTCCACCGCATCATCCGGGCGCTGGAGGTATACGACACCACCGGTATGACCATCACCGAACAGACTCGGCTTTCCCATTCCACGCCTTCGCCGTATTCACCGTGCCTGTTTGTGCTGGATTTTCACGACCGGGAGAAACTCTACGACCGCATTAACCGGCGGGTGGATGGGATGCTGGAAAACGGCTTGTTGGACGAGGCGCAGAGAATTCTGGCTACCAATCCGGATGCCACCGTTACACAAGCCATTGGCTATAAAGAGTTTGCCGGATTCTTTGCCGGCGAAATTTCTCTGGAAGAAGCGGCGGACCGTCTGCGCCAACAGACTAGACGCTATGCAAAAAGGCAACTTTCCTGGTTCCGCCGTATGAACGCCCATACCGTATGGGTGGATGAATTTGCATCATTGAAAGAATTGTGCTCTTATGTTTTTGATCGCTACGAGTCTTACTTGAAAGGAGGAGATGCCGTATGAGCAAACAGAGATCCGCTTTTAACTGGAGACCATTGGCCACCTTCGGAGTGTTGATTGCGGTCCTATTGTATCTCGGATTTCAGGCATACCGCTCCATCTCCTCGTCGGTGGACACCGAGATGGCGGTGGTCCACAGCGTTTACGATTCTATTGAGGTGGACGGACTGATCTATCGTTCGGAAACCTTGGTTTCTGCTGTTGAAAACGGTCAGCCGTATTTTACGGTAGAGAACGGCACCCGTGTGGCAAAGGGCGGCAACATTGCCGCCGTGTATAAGGATAGCGATAGCGGGCGTATCCAACAAGAGATAGAGGAGATCGAGCAGCAGATTGCGGCTTTTAAGTCCATTTCTGCCGATGCCGGCGCAAACCGATTGGTTTTAGACTCGATTAACGAACAGACTAAAAACAACCTGTATCGGTTGATCTATAATACCGATAGCGGTTCATTTGAAAATGTGAGTTCCATTCACTTTGATTTGCTCTCGCTGTTAAGCAAAAAACAGTTGGTTACCGGAAAATCTACCGATTTTTCTAATAAGATCAGTGAATTGGAAAGCAAAAAAGCGGAACTGGAACGGCAATACAAATCACCCATCTCCACTATTACCGCTCCGGTTGCCGGATATTTCGTGGATCAGACCGATGGTTTTGAAACCAAACTGAAAACCTCGGAACTTGAAAAACTGACCGTTGATAAACTGAACAGTTATCTTAATTCCAAACCGGACTCTGTCGATACCGCCTGCGGAAAGATCGTCAGCGGATACGAATGGTATCTGGCCTGCGTTTTACCGGATCGCTATTACAATGTGCTGGGTGAGGGAAAGAGTTTATCTCTTCGGATGTCCTTTGTTTTGGATGAAGCGATCCCTGCCACGGTCTATGCCTGTAACAAGGATAACAACGGTAATCTGGCGGTGGTTTTCAAGTGCGATTATATGTCGGCGGAATTGTCTGCTATCCGCAAAGAACCGGTGGAGATTCAGTTGGTGGAATATACCGGTCTAAAGGTGCCGAAGCGTGCAATCGTCATTGACGAGGATCAACAAGCCGGCGTGTATGTACAGTCCGGTAATGTGGTTGTGTTCCGTAAGATTGAACAGATTTTCAGTGAGCCGGCAGATTATGTGATCTGCAAACAGATGACCGAAAGCGGCTATCTGCGCCTATACGATGACATTATTGTGGGAGGTAAAGATCTGTATGATGGAAAAATCGTGTCCTAACCCACACATATCCGAAAATCTTTTACGCATCCGTGAGCGGATGCAAGAGGCCTGTGACCTTGCTGGAAGGCGATTGGACGACGTAAAACTGTTGGCGGTAACCAAAACGGTTTCTGCGGCGGATATTAACGAAGCCGTCCGCCTGGGAGTTAAACAGATCGGTGAGAACCGGGTACAGGAATTTTTATCGAAAAAAGACGATCTGCAACTGAAGGGCATCCACAAGCATTTGATCGGCCATCTGCAGACCAATAAGGTGCGGCAAATTGTCGGACAGGTGGATATGATCGAATCGGTGGACAGTCTGCGCCTGGCCGCTGCCATTTCCAAACGGTCGCAGGAAATGGGGATCGTAACCCCTATTCTGGTAGAGGTGAACATCGGCGGGGAAGAGGCAAAGTCCGGAATTGAACCGGAGAATCTGGAGGATCTGCTCTATCAGATGGCTCCTTTGGAGGGCATTCGGGTCAAAGGATTAATGACAATTCCGCCGATTTTACAAAAAGAATCCGAAAAAAGAGAGATTTTTTCAAAAATGTATCAACTGTTTGTTGACATTGGAGCAAAAAAATTAGATAATATAGATATGCAGGAACTGTCAATGGGTATGTCCGGTGATTTCTATGAGGCGATCCTAGAGGGTTCTACGATCGTGCGTATCGGTTCTGCATTGTTTGGTGAAAGAAACTATCAATAATAATACATAGGAGGACACAAATTATGGGTATCTTTGGTAAGCTGTGGGGCGAGGAGCCCGAGTACGAAGAAGATAACGAGTTGGAGATGGAGGAGTCTCTTCCCCGTACCAAGAAGCGCAACGACAGCATTGAAGAAGTTACTGTGGATGCACCCCGGAAAGGAAACAAGGTGCTGAACATCCACGCTACCGCTCAGTTGCAGGTTGTTTTGGTCAAGCCGGAGCGTTTTGACGACGCCAGTGCGGTTGCTGACCACCTGAACGCCAAGCGCACCGTAGTGCTGAATCTGGAGTCTGCTAACAAAGATGTGGCTCGCCGCATCCTGGACTTCCTGAGCGGTGTTGCTTATGCCAATGACGGCCAGATCAAAAAGGTCGCCAACTGCACCTTTATCATCACTCCCTACAATGTGGGTCTGATGGGCGATCTGTTGGATGAGTTGGAGAACAATGGCCTGTATTTCTGATGAATCGGAACATATCCTGCTTTCACGGATAGACGACACGGTGCACCTGTGTGACAAACGGGGTGCACCGTGTTTCCTAGGTTTTTTAGATCTGCACGAACAGGCGGTGGTACGCCGTGAACAGGGACGTTTTGCCGGCTATCGGTGGAACTTGTTGGGCGGATATCCAGAGGCAGAACGCCGTCTGTTGGCGGTATATCCCGATTATTACGTCGTTACCGATGAGGATTGCCCTTTTTGTATGGTGGGGTTTCGTTATCGGCCTTCCCGCTCGTTGACTCATCGAGACTTTTTGGGGACGTTGCTGTCTGCCGGTATCCGCCGGGACAAGATCGGCGATATTCTGTGTGGCGAAGGACTTTCCGTAGTTGTTATTCGGGAGGAAATTGCACCGTTTATTTGTGAGCAGATCGACCGTATCGGCGGAGAGGGAGTAACGGTAATCCCGGACTATGAGGGGCCATTACCCATCACCAGAGAGTACGAGGAGATACACGAGACCATTGCCTCTGCTCGTTTGGATGTGGCGGTCAAGGCTTTGACTCGCCTTTCCCGGGAAAAGGCGGCCGACCTGATTCGGCTGGGTGGGGTATCGGTAGACCATCTGCCGGTTGTTTCCGTTTCCGCTCCCATTTCTGCTCCCTGCACGCTGTCTATTCGTGGAATCGGTCGGTTTTTGATCGACCAGATCGGCCCGGAAACCAAAAAGGGTCGTTTTGTGTTTATTGCCAGAAAATGTAAATAGGAAGGTACGTATTATGCTGACTGCAAAAGACATTCGAGAAGTTAAATTTAACCGCTCTATGGGCGGTTACAAAACCGTCGAGGTAGATGAGTTTCTGGATCGCTGCGCCGATGTGGTGGAGGAATTGACCACCCTCAGCGAGGAAAATGAACGGAAAATGCAGGTTCTGGCGGAGACCATCGTGGATTACCGTAACCAAGAGGACAGCATCCGCTCCGCTCTTATCAGCGCTCAGAGGATGAGTGAATCGGTTATTTCTGATGCCCGCAAACAGGCAAACGATATTCTGGAAGCTGCTAAAGCGGAGGCCGCCGAGATGCACGACCAGGCGTTGAAGGACA
Organism: uncultured Ruminococcus sp.; assembly: GCA_964433515.1. Lineage (GTDB taxonomy): Bacteria > Bacillota > Clostridia > Oscillospirales > Acutalibacteraceae > UBA5905. Next base: position 2,961 of record CAYSRL010000011.1, on the reverse strand, counting down.
CCGCCGCTGAGCAGGAGGAACTCCGCCGTGTACGGCAAGAGGTTGCCGATTTCAAAGCCAAACTGATGGCCATCTACCGTGAACATTTAACCCTGATCGGAGTGTTGGAAGATGCCGCCAACGATGAGCAGCCGGTTGCCGAAGAAATAAAACCGGTGCCGATGGCGAAGGCTACGAATGACCCTATTGCAGAGCGAGCCTCTTTCGTTTATGAGGATAACGAGACTGTGGATACCCACGATATGCCTGATTTTTCTGCTTTTGAACTGAAAGAAGACGAATGATCCTAAGGGACCGGACGTATGGCCCGGTCCCTTTTCACTGAATACGGAGGGAGGAACAGCATTGATGACGATAGTATATTTGTTGGCATCCTTGGCGTTGGTCATTATCGACCAAGCCACCAAATGTTGGGCGTCAAATACGCTATCAGACGGGACGGTCATTCCGGTTATCCGTGATGTGTTTGTGTTGCAGTACACAGAAAACCGTGGTGTAGGCTTTAGTTTGTTGCAAGATCAGCGATGGCTGTTCATTCCGGTCAGCATATTGATCTCTGTGGCGTTGATCGTGATGCTTTTCAGGAGTCCTTTGCGGAAACGTCTGCCGTTCTGTATCGTTTGCGTCTTGTTATTGTCGGGTGCTGTCGGCAACCTTATCGACCGCATCTGCTTAGGCTATGTGATTGATTTTCTCTATTTTAAACTTATTGATTTTCCTATTTTTAACTTTGCCGATTGCTGTGTAGTGGTTGGCGCCATTCTTCTGTTTATATACGTTTTGTTTGGTGCAAAAGATATGGAGGATCAACCTCTGCGCACCCTGCTGTTGGGAATCCCTGCGCCCCAAAAGGAGGATGACCATGGCTGATACCTATGAATGGGTCATTTCCCCGGATCAGGCCGGAAAACGACTGGATTCCGTGCTGGCGCAGGAACTGGAGATCAGCCGTTCGGCCGCCCAGCAATGGCTGGAGCAGGGGTTGATTTTCTCTCAAGGAAAACTGCTCAATAAAAAGGATAAACTCAAGGAAGGCGTTACCGTTTTGGCAACGATACCCGACCCGGTAGCATACGATGTGAAAGCAGAGGATATTCCTCTGGATATCGTGTATGAAGATGACCATCTGTTGGTGGTAAACAAACCCAAAGGAATGGTGGTGCACCCGGCGGCTGGACATTATTCCGGCACTTTGGTGAACGCTTTAATGCATCACTGCGGGGATAGTCTGTCCGGTATCAACGGCGTATTACGGCCGGGCATCGTTCATCGCATCGATATGGATACCAGCGGTCTGCTGATGGTTGCAAAAAGCGATGCGGCTCACCAAGGACTGGCAGAACAGATCAAAGAACACAGTTTTACCCGCATTTATGAGGCGATGGTTCTCGGTAACGTTAAGAACGATACCGGAACCGTCTGCGCTCCCATCGGCCGTCATCCGCATAACCGCAAAAAAATGACGGTGACCGTCACCAACTCGAAAGAGGCGGTGACCCATTACGAGGTGCTGACTCGCTATGCCGGATATACTCACATTCGCCTGAAATTGGAAACCGGACGTACTCACCAGATACGTGTGCATATGGCCCATATCGGCCATCCGGTAGCGGGCGACACCGTCTATGGCGCTGAAAAACAGCCGAAAGTTTGTCAAGGTCTGAACGGTCAGTGTTTGCACGCCAAGTGTGTGGGATTTGTCCATCCTATTACCGGTGATGAACTGTGTTTTGAGAGCGAATTACCGGAATATTTCACAGATTTTATCCGAAAATTGCAGTAAAAAAGCCTACACAACAGATGTGTAGGCTTTTTTACTTATTTTGCTTTAAAACTATCCTTCAAGGAAACGGAGCGGTTAAACACCAACTGACCGGGTTTGCTGTCCTTATTATCTACACAGAAATAACCTAAGCGCATAAACTGATAGGATGCCGGGGCTTTAGCATCAGCCAGAGCAGCCTCCAATTTGCAGTTTTGCAGGATCTCCAAAGAATTGTCGGACAAGCAATCCAGGAAGTCCTTATCACCGGCGTCCGGGTCAGCATCGGCAAACAGGTTGGAGTATAGCCGCACCTCGGCGTCCACGGCGGTGGCGGCATCCACCCAATGAATGGTAGATTTCACCTTGCGTCCGTCGGCGGTATTGCCGCCCTTACTGTCGGGGTCATACTCCGCCAGCACTTCCACAACGTTGCCGTCCTCATCCTTGATACAGCCGGTGCACTTGACCACATAGGCACCTTTCAGCCGCACCTCGTTACCGGGGAACAGGCGGAAATACTTGGGGATCGGCTCCTCCATGAAGTCGTCCGCTTCGATCCACAGGTGCTTGGAGAAGGTAACCTCTCGTGTGCCATCCTCCGGTTTGGAGGGGTTGTTCTCGACCGTGAATACGTCGGTCTGGTCATCAGGATAGTTGGTGAGGGTCAGTTTGACCGGGCGGAGCACCGCCATAGCCCGCTGAGCGTTCTCGTTGAGATCCTCTCTCAGACAGGCCTCCAGCAGAGCCACCTCCACCGTGTTGGGCACCTTAGCGACACCGATCTTATCGCAGAAGGTGCGAATGGAGTTGGCGGTGTATCCACGGCGGCGCAAACCGCACAGGGTCGGCATCCGGGGATCGTCCCAGCCGGACACATAGTTTTCCTCCACCAGTTTGCGGAGTTTCCGCTTGGACATAACCGTGTAGTTTATGCCCAGTCGAGCAAACTCGATCTGGCGGGGATCCGCCTCGATATCCACATTCTGCACCACCCAGTTGTACAGCGGACGGTGATCCTCAAACTCCAGAGAGCAGAGAGAGTGGGTGATGTGCTCCATCATATCCTCGATGGGATGGGCAAAATCGTACATCGGATAGATGCACCATTTGTTGCCCTGACGGTGGTGGTGGCAGGGGTTGATGCGGTAAATGACCGGGTCACGCATATTGAAGTTACCGCTGGCCAAGTCGATCTT
>CAYSRL010000010.1:0-21353 GCA_964433515.1 uncultured Ruminococcus sp. | reverse complement strand
GGTTGAAGATCTCCATCTCCAACTGGGTGTTGTTGTAGTTGTTGATACCGATTTGGGTCATGGTCTGCCAATAATCCTTGGTGGTGCCGGCCGAGGTCAGATAGGAATCCCAGTCTTCCATATCGGGGTTGGAGGCCAGGCCGGAACCCAGATAGGTGTGGGTCAGCCAGGGGAGCCAAACGCCCTCGATATAGCCGTCTTTAGCCAGGATGTCCCAGGCGGTGACGATGCCGTCGCCGGCCACGCCGTGGTCGGGATCGGCGCCATCATATCTGGCGATGATCTGGTTGGCAGCCGAGCCGGTGGCCGAGCCTGTGAGGCTCATCATACCGAAGGCACTGGCAAACAGAGCCACGGCACACAGCACCGGCAACAGTACTTTTTTTGCGATTCTACGCATGTGTTTCACGCTTCCTCTCAAAAGATATTTTTTGCGGCGGCCACCCCGCAGGTGCCGTCCGCTGGCTTATGGAAACTATTTGCCCTTTTCCGCAGCAAATGCTCGGGTTCTGTTGTATTGTGTTTTGACAATACAGGTATCAGGGTATTCTATCAGCCCATAATACAACACATTGGTATCATAACAAAAGATTTTACAAATTGCAATCCTTTTTTATAGAAAAAGTTAAAAATTTTTTAAGATTTTTAAACTTTTTAGAGTTAGTGAACAAAAAAACGCCGAACCAATGGGTTGCTCAGCGTTGTTCCTTCTCCGGCTCCCTCTGACGAGGGAAGGCAAGAGACCGCTCCGCTCGTTCATCTTACGTAACGGTAGAACCGGGAGGTATTCTCACGTCTAATACACAAAAAACCGCCGAACCAATAAGTTCGGCGGTCGGAATCCGTATATTCTCTCCCCCATCAGAACCGGCAACGGTCGTCGTGGTTATACCGCAGGGGCAACCCCTCTCGGTATAGGTGGGAATCGTTGGACAGGGTCATCACCCGGGGCACCACCACGCCGTTTTTATCCGGGTGGAAGTCGATGGCGGTGAAGGCGCTATGGCACATATCAAACCGGGTGGAAAACACCGGATACGGTATGTCCAAAAGACAACTCAAAAACACGGTGCTGCAGCCCTGGTGGGCAAACAAGGCCACCCGTTTGTCGTTGGGGGCGACCGGTTTGTAACAGCCGGTGTAGCGCTGGTGCTCATACCCCAACTGAGCAAACAATTTGTCCACGCCCTCATACATAGCCTCAATGCCGTGGGCAAAGGTATACTCGGCGCATTTGGGGTGCTTATACCAGTCGTGGCCCATGGCCACCACCTCCGGGTCCAGAAACAACGGACGGACATCCTTATGCCGCCACGCCCAGTCCTGATCCGGGTGGGGCCACTCCCCTATCATAAAATCTTTGGCAATATTGGCCTCGTTGCAAAAATCCAGCAACTCCGGCTCTTTGCCCAAAATGTCGCAGGTGGGTTTGCCGGTGAGAATCGCCCGCTCTGAGGTGGAGGCGTACACCTTGTTGACGCCGAACATACACAGGCGCTTGGCCAATGCCTCTGCCTGCCGCTCGCCCAAGGGGGTCAAACTGTCGGGGTTGTAGATCGGGTCGCCGTGACGGACATAATAGAAAATCATCGGGAATCCTCCTCGTTTCTCAGTGTTACGTTCAGTATACTACAACGCCAGAGGATTTTCATTATAAAATTCAACCCTGTCATAGCAAAATATCACGAATTTCATACACAGATGATAAAAAGCCCCTGTGACGACAGGGGCTTTTTATCCGTATTATTGATGGTTGTTTTTCAGGTAATCCAGCACCTCGTCCACGGTGGTGAAAGCCAGCGCCACATAGGTGTCGGCCGCACCGTAGTAGATGGCGATGCGACCGGTATCGGCATCCGCCAGCGTAGCACAGGGGAAGCAGACGTTGGGAACAAAGCCCACGGTCTCATAATCCATCTCGGGGGTGATGAGATACTCACGGCCACGATAGATCACCTTAGAGGGATCCTCCAGGTCGCACAGCATAGCACCGAAGGAGTACACATAGCCGTTGCAGGTGTTGATAACACCGTGATAGAACACCAACCAGCCCTCGTCGGTCTCGATGGGCACGTTGCCGGCACCGATCTTGGTGGACTCCCACCACACATTGGTGCCACGGGCCATCACGTGCTTGTGATTGCCCCAGTAGACCAGGTCGGGGCTCTCGCTCAGCCAGATGTCGCCGAAGGGAGTATGGCCGTCGTCAGAGGGACGGTTGAACATCAGGTATTTGCCGTTCACCTTGCGGGGGAAAGGCACGCCGTTGCGGTTGAAGGGCAGGGTGATGTTGGGCAGACGGGTGAAGGACTTAAAGTCGGTGGTCTTACCCATACCCAGCACAGGGCCGTGATCCTCGGTGCACCACACTACATAGTAGGCGTCCTCGATCCAGGTGACACGGGGGTCGTAGTAATAGGTAGAGACGAAAGGCTCGCCATTCTCGTCACGCCAGTCAATGGACTGGGGCTCGATCTCCCAGTTGATACCGTCTTTGGAATGGCCCACGTGCAGATTGGGGGTGGTGATGGTGGTGTCGGCACGGAACACGCCGATAAACTCGTCACCCCACGGCACCACAGCGCTGTTGAACACACGCTGGCAGCCCTTGGCGGGGTTGCGCTTGATGATGGGGTTCTGCTGGTAACGCCACACCACATCGTCACAGCCGGCGGGACGATCCTGCCACGGAATGTTGGGAAGAGAAACACCGTTAATAATCTTAGCCATAGTTAATACTCCTTATGCTATATGTTTGGTTTGATAGAATTAGCCAACGATACCGACACGGTCAATGCTCTGCACAAACTTGCGCTGCAGAGCCATATACATCACCATCATCGGAGTGATGAACAGCAAGCAAGCGGCCATACGGGCCATACGGGTGTCGCCGCCGTTGATCTTAGCCGAATCGGAGAAACGCTCCATCATCACGGCCAGGGTGGGATTCTCAGCCAGATACATACCGGTCTGATAACTCTCATTCCAGTGCCAGATGCAGGAGAAGATGGTGACGGTAAAGAACACCACGCCGGAAGACGGCAAAATGACCGACAGGAAGGTGCGCAGGGGGCCGGCACCGTCCACATAGGCGGCCTCTTCCAGCTCTCGGGGCAGACCCTCAAAGAATTTGCGGTAGATGAAAATGAACAGACCGGACCGGATACCCACCGCAAACAGAGAGGGCAAGTAGAAGGTGGCGGCAGTGTTCAGCAGCATAGGACGGGGGTCAAAGCCGGTCCACTGACGGATCAGATCGCCGATGCCCAGAATATCAAAGTGAGAATAGTTCAGGAACATCGGGATGATCAACATCTGGGTCGGCACCATAATGGTGATGAGCACCAGGAAGAAGATTGCGTTCTTCTCTTTGAACTCGAACCGGGCAAAACCGTAGGCCACCACCGCACAGGTGAACACCTCGATCATAGCGCTGACCAACATAATCCATACCGAGTTCCAACCGGCGTTCAAATAATCCAAGGACTTCCACGCAACCTCGAAGTTCTCGGTAGTGAACTGGGAGGGGATCCACACAACGCTGGGGTTGTATTCATCCACAGAGGGACGGATGGAATAACTGATCATATAGATCAGCTGGAACAGAACCACATAACTCAATGCCAACAGGAAGAAGTACCGAACAAAGGAGACAACAATGTTCAGACCCCGCTTTTTCATCAGCAGGATAGACTGGGCTTTTTCCGCTTCAGTTTTATTCTTAAACATTCTTCATCACCTCTCTCAAGTAGACCACTTCGAGAACACGAACTTCTGCAACAGCAGAACCGCCACACCCAGGATCAAACCGACCAGAGCGAAATACACCCACAACATAGCGGAACTCTCATCATAGAGGTTCTGCTGCATGGCGGCGTAGCCCTGAGTCATAACCAGGTTGCTGGAATCCGTGAAAATCTCGATCGCTGTGAAGATCATAACCAAAACGGTGGTGCCGCTCAGCATGGGGAAGGTCACATACCAGAACTCTTCCCACTTGTTGGCGCCCTCCACACGGCAGACCTCATACAACTGCTCGGGGATAGACTGCAGACCGGAAATAAACAGAACGATCTGGACACCGCAATCCCAGAACAGGTCGAAGATCTGGTTGACGAAACTCACCAGGAAATCGGTGATCTCGGTGGACAGATGCATACCCTCCAAAATGGCGGTCACATCCACACCGCTACCGGCCATATCAGCGCCGCCACGCATATTGGCGGCAGAGACATCGCCCTGAATGTAGGTCATAACCACACCGGTGGCCACGATGACCGGCAGGAAGAAGATGGAACGAAACACGATTCTTCCTTTAAATTTCTGGTTCAGCAACACGCCCACGATCAAACTCAGCGCCACGACCAGCGGGATGGAGTACATAAACGAAGTCAGCGAATCGACCAGGTTATCCACATATTTCGAGTTGACGAAGAAAATGCGGTACAGGTTATCAAAACCGACCCACGTGGTCGAAAAGTTGTATTCACCGATGTCCACCTTGGAGAACACAAAGGTCAACGACTGAATCAGAGGAATCATAAAGAAGATGACAAAGCCGATCTCCCAAGGCAGGATGAACATCCGACCGTACATTCTTCTCTTTTGGCTGAAATCCCGCAAGGAACGCTTTTCATTCAAAGATCTTTTCATCGTAAATCATCCTCCTTTCATCAGCCGTACACAAAGCTCTGAGCAGGGATCTCACCCATAGGACTGCTCACAGCATCGTTGGTATAGTTTACATAAACGGTCACGCCGTTCTCGAACACGGTGGTGGACACGCCATTCTCCACGGTGTACTGAACGATCGCCTGATCGCCCACCATTTTGTGCAGGTCGGCGCTCTCATTCACCATAGCGGTGATGTCATCCTTCCAGGCGGCATACCGGCTGGTGATGTAGGCGGTATCCTGCTCAAACTGCACGGAATCGTGCAGGGTGTCGCACAGGGTAAACTGCAGGGTCAGGCCGGTAGCCACCGCCTGCAGATAGGTATCACGGACATTAGCCGCCGTGTTGATGGAAACCGAGGCCAAGTTCTTGTAGCCCTGGAACACCAACGCATAGAAGGGGATCTCGCTGCTCAGCACAGCCTGTTTCGAAGACCGCATCGGGATCTCGGTGATATAATCCGCATTCACGGCCGCATACGCATTCGCCTTGTTGGCCACCACGGTCAGACCGTTTTCGGCGCACAGGCGCAGAGCCTCTTCCACGTCGGTGTCCATATCCGACTTAGCGGCATAGGTAGACTCTTCACGGTAATCGGAATAGGCCACGTTGCTCAGGGAACCCAGAGAGATGGCGGTGGCATTCTGCTTTTTGGCAGAATCGATCGCCTTCTGCACCGCCTCGGCCACACGGCCACGGGACAGCAGGTACCAGACGTCGCCCTCATCATCCTCTACGGCGGTGCTCAGAATGTAATTCTTGAGTTTCGCATCCAACTGGGACAGGCTATAGGAGGCGGCATTGTTCACGGTGAAGCCGCTGCCGGCCTTCTGGAACTTAACCAACTCATAGTCCTGTGCCAGAACGATGTTGCTGTTGGCCGCATACTCAAGCAGAGCATTCCAGTCTTTCTTGCTGCCCACCTGGCTGGACAGCTTAAAGCCGCCGCCCACGGTGGTATTTGCCAGACCGCCCTTGCCATAGCCCAGCAGGGTGACCAACAACTGGTCATCCCCCACCAGGGTCTTCAGTTCCTCGGCAATAGCCTTGGTCTGCTGCAGGGTGGTGGTGGCGGTATCGCTCTTATAAGGAATACCGAAGAACGACTTCTGGGTCTGGGTGGTGCCCAGGAAATTGACGGACAAAGCCGGAGCGCTCTCCACACGATCCTGGAGATAACCCACGGATTGGAGATACTGGCGATAACGATTCGCCATACCCACATAGGTCACGTCCCCGTTCAAAGGCATATATTCCACAGCCAGCACCTTGCTGTTGGTTATCTCCTCACTGTAAGAGGTAGCCACATTCTCCTGCTGACTCTGGGCATTATCGTACAGGATCTCTTCTTGGCCACGGATGCGGAAAGACGCATAAGCCGTCGCATAACCGATATCGCCGTCGCCGGTATAGGCGTTGATATAGGCACAGGAAGCGCCCTCAGTGATGACGCCCAGCATACCGTTGTCCCGATCTTTAGCACCAAACACCGGCAGATAGGCCTGGTCGTAGGAATGCTTGATCATCGTCACCGGCTCAGACAGGTCACTGCCGTAAACCGCTTCGGAATAACTCTTGCTTTCGGTGAGCGTCTTGGCGTCGATCAGGGCGCCGCCACCGGAGGGAACCATCAAATAAGAGTCGGTATCCAGGGTGGATGCCACCATATACGGCAGAACAGACACCTCAAACACCTTATTCTTATTCTCTTGGATCTGATCCACCGGAACGCTGGCCCGAATACCGTTTTCGGTCAGGGTCAGTTCCAGCGTAACGGCGATCTCCACATCCGCAAAATAATAGGTGATGCTCACGCCGTTTTCGATCGGCTCGCTGACAACGTTGCCATCGTAAATTACATCATAAGAGGCATCCAGATACGCAATGTTGCTGACGCTGGTATCCTCATCCGTTTTGATGTAACTGATCTTGATGGGATTGTACATCTCATAGTCAGCCGTAATGTTATCCGGCATTGCCATATAGTAGTCATAAGGCGTGGTGCCGTACCACTTATTCTCCACCTTGTCGAACAACAGCGCACACTGGGCACCGTCATCCCACAACAATTGGAAATTGTCGTTCTCTGCGATCAGGCCGTTATCGCCATAATACCGCACAGAGGGGTCATACTCGCCTGTGTAGGACAATGTTACTTTCGCAACCTCTTTGCTGCATCCGGTCAGCACCATCGGCAACAAGAGCAACAACGCCAGGCACAGACAAACTGTTCTACGTTTAAACATAAACATTCGCTCTCCTTTCTTGCCGATTAGCGTAACATCAACTCGTCAAACACGCCGATGATGAAGAAAATGAACTGCTGGCTCAACAGAACCACCGAGAAGATAACAAAGGCAGCCAACAGCATACACAGCACACTCAGCACCGCCATACCCATTGCCTTAAAGAAAGAGTACTCGTGCACCACCGTCATACCGATCAGCAGCAGCAACACGGTATAGATGGCCATAATGACGCTGATAATGGTGAAGGTGGAGGTGTCGGTGGCGGGGATCAGATGAGAAGCCACCGTGAAGATGACCGAATAGACGATCATAGGCGTCATACTGTATGCAGACATACAGAAAACTTCCTTAAGAGAACCCTTACCTTCATTCAGGATGCAGATGCCCCAGTTGACGATGACCCACAGGAGCAACACACCCACCGTACCGATCAAGGTGAACAGCGCATTGTATGTGGAGGTGTCGGTCAGCACATACATAAAGCCGCCGTACAGATCCTCGGATACACTGGCCAGATAGAACAGCACGATAAACAGGGCCGCCAGACCGACCGAACCGGTCTTCTGATACTTCAAAGACTGGAAGGCCTGGAAGGGATGGAGCGGCACGGACAGAGCCGTCTTCACCTTCACGTTCTTGATCTCGAAGATCTTCTTCTTCTTAGACAGCACCAACAGAGCGGCAATACCGCCCACCAGGGCCAGACACGCCAGGAATAGCCACCAGAAGTTGTTGCTGATCCAGTTCTTCTGAATCACTTCATACGCCTGAGAATAGGTCTGCTGGTCGTTGCCCAACTCAGCGTATTCCATAGTCTCCTCATACAAGGGATAGGCACTCTCCATATCGCCGGCAGCCTTGGCCGCATTGGCCTGAGCCAACAGAGATTTGGCAATACCCTCATAGGCACGCTGGTTGTTGGCATCCAGCTTCAGAACCTGCTCCCAGATAGGCTGGGCCTCGCTGTATTCGCCGGCCATAGTGAGCAGATCCGCCTCTTTAAACATACGACCGTAATCGGTCAGGCGGAACACCGTCACGTTCTTAGAGGCGAAATCCAGCACATACAGCGAATCGTTGCTGGATACGATGGCCTCGGGAGTGACGAAGGTGCCCACCTGGTCACCCTCACCGTAACCGGAACCGAACACGCTGATGACACGGCACTCCTCATCGTACATCAGCACACGGCCCAAGATCTTGTCGATGACATAGATGAAACCGTCCGGATCCACCGTAATGGCCCACAAACTCTGCTTGTACTGATAGTGCTTATGCCAGTACTCTGTGGCGCTCTGCTCGCCAAAGTTGGTCAGGTCACCACTGCTGTTGGAGAAGCCGAACTTGTAGTTCAGGGTCTGGTTACCGTTGAGGCCCAAACGCTTGATCTGACCGTAAGAGCCGGCAGACAAGGTATACAGCATACCATCGGAATCAATAGAAATATCCATAATTTCCGACGGCAGTTTCTTTTGGGATACAGCGTTTTTCTCATTGGTCATAAACAGATCGGTGACCCATTCCTTAATGGTGTCCATCACCGTCTGCTCAACCGCATAAGAACCGTGGAAGCCCAGGAAATTGTAATCCGTGTCGTACACCAGCATACCGTAATAGCACGCCTTAGCCACCACGTATAAATAGCCCTTGCTATCCATTATCACACGGGAGGGCATAAAATCCAGATCCTCCGGTACACCGACGTCGGTGGGCTTGGTGAGGGTGTGGATCAGCTGACCCGCAGCATCCACGATCAGCAGACGGCGGTTCTCGGTGTCGGCAATGTAGATCTTGTTGTCATCAGACACATAGATACCGCCGGCCTTGGTATAGTCCAGAGCGCCCTCTGCGGACTGGATCTGGCCAATAATACCGCCCTGGCCGTAGTTGCCGTTCAGCGTAAAGTCAGAGGTATTCACCGCCAGGATACGGCTGTTGCCGCTGTCCAGAATAAACAGCGTCTGGCCGTCCTGGGACAGGCAAATGTGGGTCGGGTCATTCATGGCATCGATACCCAGCAAATCGCTGGTGATCTGGGTCTCTGCCTCATACATAGGACGCATGGGAACAGCCTCGTAACGGCTGGGACCTTCCCAATACGTATAGGAATAATACGGAACATCCTCAACGTCCGCCGCCGAGGCGCCGACACTGCACAGCATCAGCAGCGCCATTATCAAGGCGACGATACGCAACGCCAGTTTGGCAGGCTTTTTGATGTTTTTATGTATCATCCTGCAATCCCCCTTTCATTTTGTATCATACTACTCATATTTTAATCCTTCATACCGGCCGAACTCATGGTCTCCATAACGTTGGACTGGGAAACCAGATACACCAGGATCGGAGGTATCATCAGCAGCACCGTGGCCGCCATCACGCTACCGGAACGGGCAATACCGCTGGCAGCGATCTGGTTCATAGCAACGGGCAGCGTCTTCAGACTTTCGCTGAAGATGGTGCCGCCGGGCTGAATCGCCCAAGCGTCACGGAATGCGAACAGGGCCAGGGTCAGCCACGCCGGTTTCACCAGGGGCATCACCAAACGCCAGAAAATACGGTAGTATCCGGCGCCGTCCAACAGCGCCGCCTCCATCAGGGCCTTCGGCACACTGACATCCATATACTGCTTCATCAGGAAGACACCGGTAGTGGACTGCAGGGCCGGCAGTATGTATACCCAATAGGTATCGATAATGCCCAGCTTGGAGAAGATCAGATACTGGGGAATGCCCAACGTATAACCGTTGAACAACAGAGCCACCTGGACAGACCAGAACACCACGGAGATGAACTTGCTCTTGCAGAAAGACAAGGAGAAAGACGCCATACCGGCAATGATGATATGGCCCACCGTGATGGCCACACTGATAAACAAACTGTTAAAAGCGTAGCGGGAGAAGGGAACCTGCAGGTTGTCCAGCAGACTGGGCAGAACCAGATAGTTCTGCAGTGTGGGTCGGGTCACATAAAACTTGGGCGGGAACGCCAGCAACTCATCCAGAGGCTTGAAGGAGGTCATCACCGAATAGATCAGCGGGAGCACCATAAACAAGCCAGCCAGCAACAGGAAGCCGACAAAGATGACGTTGGCGGCACGGGATCGGGTAAAGCGCTTGTAGCTCTTTTTCTTGGCTACTTTCATTCGAACTTTTTTCTGTTTTTCCATTACGCTTCCCCCCTTAATCCTTACTTATTAACAACCGTCCAAGACCCAAACGGACGATCATCATCATCGCAAACAGGAACACCGACAGCGCCGATGCATAACCCATATCGAAACGAATGGTACCCACGTCGGTGATGTGGGTCAAAATCGTTTCGGTGGAGTGGTTGACGCTGGGGAAACCGGTCAGGGTAGTAGCCACCGCACTGATCGAGAAGGTGGACTGCACCTGCATAACCGCCGAGAACAGCAAAATGCTCTTCATCGAAGGAATGGTGATGTACCACAGTTCCGCCCAACGGTTGCGGATACCGTCAATGGCACCCGCCTCATACATCGCTTCGTCCACATTGTTCAGACCGGCGATGTTGGCCAGGAAGGAGATACCCATACTCATCCACAACTGGACGATCATAACGATCCAGAAAGCGTAAGTGGGGTCACGGAACCAGGTGATAGGCTCGGTGATAATGTTCATAGACAGCAACAGACTGTTGACGTAACCATAACTGTCGCCGGAGAACATAATCTGCCAGATGAAATAACCGTTACCCACCAGAGCGGGAGAATAGAACAGGAAAGACAGCACACTGCGGGTCTTGGGACCGAACTCATTGATCATCCACGCCAGCAGGAAAGCCAGAGCGAAACTGATGGGGCCGGTCACCAACGCAAATTTCAGCGTGTTGGCCACAGCGATGGGGAACTCATAGTCATTAACGAACATCTTCAGGTAGTTTGCCAAGCCCGTGAAAGTGGGCGTGTTCACCACGTCATAATCGAAGAAACTCAGCACCACCGAATAGCCGATGGGGATGATGGTAAATACCAGGAACAAGATCAGGAAGGGTAACAGCAACACCACATAAGGTGTACGCAATGCGTCCTGAGAGAAAGATTTCTTTCTCGGCAGACGGCCCTTTGCATCTACTTTTGTGCTCATTCGTCAGTCCCCTCCTCTACATCATTTTTATACTGGTTGATCTTGGTGGTGATCTCCACGTCTGCAACCTCGCCCCATTTTTTCATCATATCCTTGGGGTTAGCGTTCATAGACAGCACGTTCCAGAAAGCCTGGTCAACCGCACGGGCCACGTAGTAGCCGCCGGGAATCTCGGCGACCTCTTCCACGTTGTTCCATTGGCGCTCCAGAGTGCTGTTGGCCTCCTTGCCCCAGTCGAGGGACAGGGTCGCCGCCATATTGGCGGAGGTGTAACGGCCGGCAACACCCAGGATGGACTCGATATCCAGAGCATAGCGGTACTGGGTATCCTCACGCATCCACCACTTAAGCAGTTCCCAAGCCTCTTCCTTATGCTCGGACAGTTCCAGGATCATACAGGCGTTACCGAAACCGGCCTGGGTGCGGTCGATGGTGCCGTCCTCACGCAGAGTGCCGGGAATCTCAGCCATATCCCACTTACCCTTGATCTCAGGGGCAGCGGCAGACAGGGCGCTGTACTGGGCATAGGACTGGATCGCCATCGGCACCAGACCAATACGGAAACGGTTGAAGAAACTATATTCCTTGGGCAGATTATATTTGGTATAATAATCGGTCCACTCCTCAAAGGTCTGCATAACTTCAACCTCGGTGAAGGAGGTGCCGGTCATGGTGGAATTATACAGGGACAGATCCTTCTGCAACAGCAGAGTGGGGAAAATATTCAGAGACGCCACACCGCCGTTGGTCTGGCCGATATCCTTTAATTCGGTATAAGGTAGACCCACCTGCATATTGTTCAGCATCAGGATGCTGGCAACCTCCAGGAACTCATCCCAGGTGTCGGGCACTTCCAGCCCGTACTGCTCAAAGATGTCGGTGCGGTAGAACAGCATATAGAACTGCTGCGTGGAGGGCAAGCCGTAGACGCCGCCCTCATAGCGGTAGGGCACGTCGGCGCCCTCAACAAACCACTGGGACACCTCGTCGTAATCCTCGAACTGGGACAGATCCACCAGAGCGCCACGCATCGCCATATTCACAGGGGTCACACGGGCATCCGACAGACTGCAGTCGGGGCCGTTGCCGGACATAATACCCTGCAACAGCGACGCATTGGTCATACGCACGGTAACGCTGATGTTGGGGTTCTCGGCAGAGAAGTGGCCGTTGATCAGCGAGTTCAGAACCAGCGTTTGGTCACGGGACCAGTTGACCCACAGGGTCAGGTTGGTCATATCCTCACCGGTGACACCGGCGGCCGTGTTGTAATCCAGCAGGAAGGAGGCAATAAACCGCTCAATACCGAACCAGGTCTTCTCCCAGAAGCCGGCAGTAGAACGGACATACTCCTTTTCGGGAGCGGCAAACACCAGACAGTCGATGTCCAGAGCCATATTCTTCATTTCCTGCAACTGGGCGCTCAAACCGGAGTAGTTGTCGTAGTAGTTGCTCTTGTAGATCTGAGCCTCATACCCCTTGACCAGCATCTTCTCCAGCACCACGTCCATCTTCTGCAACAAAGCGGCGATGTCGTCGATGTCGCCGTTCTCGTCACGGCGCTCTTCGATCAGAAGTGCGATCTCGTCACGGGTGGCGTTCATACGCTCCTCCAGATCGGGAATGCGGGTAAAGAGGTCGTAGTCACGGCCGGAATCGGGAGTCTCGCCGGTAATGGCGATAATATCACGGTACATCTGGCCCAAACGCAGAATCAAATCCTCCATTTTGGCGCTGAACTGGTTCATTTCGCCCAGCGTGACCGCCAAAGTAACGGTGTTTTCGCCCTCTTTGAGATAGACCAGCAGCTCCTCGCCGTTCACCAGTTTGTCATCAAACTGCCAGCTGTTTTTGTACTCAAAAGCCAGGCTGGTCTGCTCGGCATACTGGTGCTCGCCGTTGATCTTAATGCTGCGGTAAGAGGTGGCGTTGATCAGATAGTTCTGACGGAAGTGGATACCCACCTTATACACGCCGGCCTTGGGGGCGATCACCTTCCAGGTGATGGTCTCATCAGGCATAGACCAGTTGGCGCCGCCGATATAGTTCACTTTCTGAACAAAGGCATCGGCCACACCGTCGGCAGGGAGAACGCCGGGATTGCTGCTATCCGACTGGCCAATGATGGAGCGGTCGCTCTTCTCAATGTTCATCTCCACGTCTTCGGCCTCCACCACGATCTCATCGCCGGTGTAGAACAGCCCCTGGGACTCCCACTCAGCCACCTTCTCTTCCATAGTGGGAAGAACGGTGGGCACATCCAGGTGCACCGCATACAGCAACAGATCCTCGCCGAAGGTCTCCACCTCCAGCGTATGGGCACCTTCAGTCAGGTACACCCGCAGGTCTTCACTGATAAAGCCGTTTACGTCCCGCATAGGCTGTTTGCGAGCCTCGTAATACTCTTTTTGTTCCGGAGCAAACTGGTTGCCGTTGGAGTCCTCTCGCATATCGCCGTCATTGACCCAGATACGGGGCAACACAAAGCGCTCTGCCTCAGAATAGGGGTATTCGCCATCCAACCGCAGGCCCAATTCAATATCCGCACCGGAGGTACCCTCTACACCGGAATAGGTGTATGCCATCGTGTACCAACCGGAGGCAGGGATCTCTGCCGTCCAGGTGACAATGCCGTCATCGCTCATCAGAGCGGCACCGTCCTCCATCGTGACACCGGCATTGACCGTAGCATCTGCAGCATGCAGCACAATCTCCTGGGTGGCCAGGTCATTGGGCATACTCTCGACGTACGCATTATAGTCATCGTCTGCCGCCGTCACGGTCGTGGTGGTGGTCGATGTTGTTTCGGCTGCGGCATCCTCTCCGGCAGTCGGCTCTGCCGACACCGGGAAAACCAGCAGGAACTGACACAACAGGGCAACCACACACAAGGCTGTTCCAAAGCGTCTCATGGTCTACATCTCTCTTTCCTTAGAAATTTTGCTGTTGCAGGTCATATACTAATAAGAATAAAAAGAAAGTAATGGGGAGTCTCACAGGTGAACCGAGAAGCGGAACTCTATCTGCTTTTCGGTGATGCGATACTCCGGGGCTAACTCCGGTCCGCAGGACTGGGAGCCGACACCGGCATTGCGGTAATCGATCCGCAAGTGGGTGCCGGTGGAAGGACCGATCTCGTCAATGTGACGGGCGTTGTCCAATTGTAAAATGGTGTATTCCGACACATTCGCCTCAAAGGCGCTGTCGGCTGCCGCAAAGGTCAGGCCGTCTATGGTCAGAGAACGGACACCGGTATGGTTGCCGTGCTCCTGAGGAAGAATGTAGGGAACGTATTCCGCACGGGCGGTGCTGTCGAACCAATCCAGCCGGGTATGGTGCCGCAGGTCGCTGTAATTCTCCAGCGGGCCCCGCCCAAAATACCGGAAGGGCAAATTCTTTTCCGCCAACGGAATCTCAAAACCAAACCGAGGGATCCAGGCCGCCCAATCACGCACCTCGGCATTCACCGCCCAGTCCATACCGCCGTCGGCATACACGTCCACCGTCAGGGTGTAGCGTATCATCGGCACACGGGACACACCCGCCAGACTGCACTTGGCCTCGATGCGGTGGCCGGTCACCGTCACCTCGTAGACTTTGGTGAAGGCCCGGTCCATATTCTCTGCCTTGAACTGGTCGGTGTACTTCCAGTTCTGATAGCAGAACATCTCGTTGTCAATAATAGCACGGTAGGCGGTCAGGCTGATGGGTGCCGCCAGACGCTCACGTCCGTCGATCACCAAACTGTCGAACATACCGTGTTGCTTGGAGAAGGCGAAGGTGAACCGGTCGCCCTTAGCGTAAACGTGGAAGTCGTCCTCGGTGAGTTCGGCTGCGGCTTTCGTCACCTTGGGCAGTGCCACCGGCACATCCACCTCTTGCTGTAATTGTGCGAAGGGCTCGGTGCCCTCCGGCTCGTACAGTGCCACCGTCACGGTGCAACCCAACGCACAAGAGCCGGGGAACGCCGTCTTGGGGATGATGGTGGCCGTCTCGTAGGGGGCGCAGTCCAGCGCCACCGTTTCCTGTTCGATCACGTTGCCGTCCACCGTCAGGGTGTACTGCACCAGTTTTTCGTTCAGGTTGGTGAAGGCGTACCAGTTTTTAACCGTGATCCTGCCGTCTTCATAGGTGAAGCGGAACGGCGCATACGCCGCCGCAATCTCCATCGTGCCGGCCTTAAAAGACCGGTCGTGGAAGGTCATACCGTCGCAACAGAAGTTGCCGGAATGGGTCAACTCTCCGGGGAAATCGCCGCCGTATTTCGGCACCCCGTCCACCACGACCGTGTGGTCGGTCCATTCCCATATACAGCCGCCCACCAAAGAATCGTGAGCCAAAATACGCTCCCAATATTGCCACACGTCGCCGGGGCCGTTGCCCATGGCGTGGGAATACTCGCACAGGAACACCGGTTCGCCCTCAGTGCCCTCCCGGTCCAGACGCTCGATCTCCTCCAGAGAGGGGTACATCCGGGAGTAGACATCCAACTCGAAGATGTTGGCGGCAGAAGCGCCCTCGTAGTGGGTCAGGCGGTCGTCCTGCCGGCTGTGGAGCCAGCGGAGCATCGCCCGGTGGTTGTCGCCATAATCGCTTTCGTTGCCCAGCGACCAGAAGATGATGGAGGGATGGTTTTTATCCCGCTCCACCGCCCGAACCATCCGCTCCACAAAGGCGTCCTCCCATGCGGGGAGGTTGGTCAGTGAGCCCTCTTGATGCTCAAAGAAAGCGCCCTGCTGATAGGGGAAGCGGTGGATGGAGCCGTGGGCCTCCAGGTCGGTCTCCAGCACCACATACAGACCCAACTCGTCGCACCAGTCCAAAAATCTGGGCGTGGGCGGATAGTGGGAGGTGCGGACCGTGTTCATATTCAGCGACTTGATGAGTTTCAGGTCGTGATACAGTTCTTCGTCGGTCATGGTCCAACCGCCGGTGGGGGAAGTATCGTGGTGGTTGACGCCCCGGAACTTTACCGGCTGGCCGTTGATAAGCACCTGCCGTTTATCGGATATCCCGATGCTCCGCAGGCCCGCCTTGCGGCGGATCACCTCGCCGGCGCACCGGATCTCGATGTCGTAGAGGTGGGGTTTTTCGGCGTTCCACAAAACCGGGTCCGCCACCGGCACCGTCACATCGGCGCCCTCTGCCTCGCCCACCAGGCGGTCACCGTCGGTGACCCGGACGGCCATCGGCTTATCCGCCGTGATGCGGAAAGCGGCGTTGTCCACCGAGGCGATGGACAGGTCGTGGAGGTGCCCCTCGGGACGGACCAGCAAATACACATCCCGGAAAATGCCGTTGCACCGGAACTGATCCTGATCCTCCAGATAACTGCCGGCGCACCATTTCCACACCTGGATCAGCAGGGTGTTCTCTCCTGCCGTTATGTACGGCGTCAGGTCAAATTCCGCCTGTAGGCGGCTGCCCTGTGTGAAGCCGACCTCTTTCCCATTCACACACACCCGTGCACAGGAGGAAACGCCCTCCAGCACCAGATAGTGCCGTTTATCCGGGTCGGCCACCGCAAAGGTGCGCCGGTACCAACCGCAGGGGTTGATGTCCGGGATATAGGGCGGATCAAAGGGATAAGGGTAGCACACGTTGGTGTAGTTGGGGTTTTCATACCCCTGCATCTGCCAACAGGAGGGCACCGGGACGGTGTCCCAGGTCTCGGGCTCGGTGGCGGCATCGCCGTTTTCGAAATACTTGAACTGCCAGTCACCGTTCAGCAGGCGGTATTCCCCCGCCCCCTCCGGGATGTAATAACTTCTCGGCGCCATACGGCCCGCCGACAAGCGTGTCAGATCTTCATAAAATCGCATCGTCAATCACCTTCTTCTGGGATAGATATACCCACACTATTTCACATTTACCTATATTTTACTAAAAAAATGGCGATTTGGCAATAGCATTTATTTATTATAAATATAAAAATTTAACGATTTATGAATGTGAAACCGCTATTTTTTGAGAAAAATGCTGTGCATTTTGGGAAAAGTGCCTTTTTTTGCCCCTTTGCCTTTGTCAAAATACACAATAAAAATCCTTTCTTCGTCAAATTAAACAAACGCCCCTCGTTTTTGTGCAAAATGCCCAGAATTCCCGGAATTTTTCTCTGCAGAAAGCCGGCGAAAACGGTTGCTTTTTTGGTCAAAAACTGGTAGGATAATGCAAAGAAGACCAGCCGCAAAAGGAGTGTTGAAAAATGAGATTGTTTTTTGTTCGCCACGGCGAGCCCATCTATGACCCGGACAGCCTGACGCCTCTGGGTCACGAACAAGCCAAAGCCCTGTCCAAGCGCTTTCTGGCAAAGGGGCTGGATGCGGTATACGCCTCCTCCTCCAACCGGGCCATCCAGACCGCCCAGCCCACCTGCGACCTGCTCCGCAAAGAGCCGGTCATCTGCGAATGGGCCCACGAAGCGCTGGCCTTTGACGATTTTAAGGCCAAAGACAGCGAGGGCAAGGATCAATGGATCCTGGAAGTGCCGGATATGGTGCGAAAACTCAACGACCCGGAGGTGCGGAAATTGGGCCGGGACTGGTACACCCACCCCTATTTCGCCGACACCAATTTTGAGCGGGGTGTCAAGCGGGTGGACGCCGCCGTGGATGCTTTTATGGAGAGCCTTGGCTATCGCCACGACCGGGAGAACGCCTGCTATTACATCACCGGCAACACCCCCAACCGGGTGGCTTTGTTTGCCCACTACGGCTTCGGTATGGCGTTTCTCAGCAGCGTGATGGATATTCCCTATAACGTGTTCTACCCCCGGTTCAACATCGGCCTGACCGGTACGACCGAGATCTTGTTCTATCACCACGGGGACGGTATGGTGATCCCCCAAATCGTACAGCACTCCGGCGACGGCCACCTTTACCGTGAGGGCCTGTTGCGGTAAAAACGACGTAAAAAACGCCCTTTTCCACCGGGAAAAGGGCGTTTTTTTGCCGTTCATCAGAGTTTTTTGTTCATTTTTTGGCTGGCGGTGCGCACACAGAAATACACCGTGATCCACACCGCAAAATAGGTTATCACAAAAATAGCCGTAAAGAGTATCAGCACCAACGGCTCAAAGGGGATCCACGAATTGATAACATAGCACAGCGAATAGGCCAGATACAGACACCCAAAATGCCACAGCAGGGATTTGGGCAAAGGCCAATGCTCTATCTGGTTGAACACGCTGGCGCCTGCCTGGACAAAGGCCAGCAGATAGGTGGACACCACCGCCAACAGCACCTGGCCCCCGGAAAGAACAGCGCCCGGTATCAAGGCCAAAACCACGCCGGTCACCACCGGCCCGAAACCGCCGAACAACATACCTCGATGCAGAAATTCTTTCGCATATTTATTCATATCTTACAAACCTAACCTTTCTTTGATCGCCCGGACATTTCGCCGGGAAACATAGTCTGTGTCACCGTTTTTGAACACCACCCGCAAAGTGCCGGAAAAGGCCGCCTCAAACCGGGCGATGTGCCGGATATTCGCCAAGCAGGATTGATGCAATTTGATGAAGCAGGAGGGCGCCTGTTGCTCCAGCTGGTACAGCCGTTGCCGGATCTGATAGCGCTGCTCCCCTACCGTGGCGTAGATCTTGCCGTTTTCCGCCGTAAAGCGGCTCACCTTTACATAGTCGAGGATCGTGGCGGCATCCCCGCAGAAACCCACTAGTTCTGCGGTGTTACGGGATGCCAGCCGTTCCATCTCCTCCACCAGTTCATTCCGCTCGTGGGCGTAGATAACCACCTCTTCCTCCCGGGCAGGATCCAGGATGGTCGTCACCTTCATACGTCTCACCTCCTTGATAGCACGATACCACAGACCCGGGATCCTGGCAAGACATTTTCGCTAAGCGGTCGTTTTCGAACACTATGCGGTATTCCGGGCACGATCTATAGAAAAAAGCAAAGCGGACACCCCCGAAAAAGGGTGTCCGCTTTGCTGATCCTCTCGTCTTTCCCGGCTCAGCGCACCGCATAAATATCGGCGCTGCCCTCACCGGTTTTTGCATATACATACAATATTGAACCGTCGATGGCAACCTTGTAATCCAAAGCGCCGGACAGAATCACCTGGCCGGTAAGCACGTTTACCAACTCATAGGCGCTCTCGCCCAAAGGCCGTTTCACAATGAAAGGCGCCACGCCGACGCCCACGATGGTATAGTCTTTATCCACCGCCGAGTAATACTTGCGTTCAGACTCGTTCTGGATATAGCACATCATCTGGGTGGTGTCCATCTTGGAATCGTCGGCCTCGTTTTCATACAGAACGTTGCCATCTTTGTCCACCGCCTTATACGTGGTTCCGTCATACAGCACCCAGCACTGTCCGTACACAGACTCCCAATACAGATGCTTAAACTGGCCCTCTACCACCGGTTTTCCGTCAAAGGTGACCAACTGGTTGCCCACAAAAAGCAATTCGCCATACACATAGGGGCGCTGGTCGAACTCGGCAGAGACCACCTTTCCCGTTTCGTCCAGCAACGCATACGTTTCCTTGTTGGAAACCGTCTTTTTCGCCACGATGTAACCGCTTACATACTCACTATCTTCGGGAACATACTCATCATATTCAAACAGCCGGTTGCCGTCGCTGTCGTAAACGGCGCTTTCCGACAGAACCGCATAATGCCCATTTTTCAAATGGACCAGATCCTCAGGAAGAGCCTTGCCGTCGGCAGTAGCGGTGACCACCGTTTTATCGTCCAGCACATATTTGACATAACCGCCGCAGTCAAAACTGATATACGGCTTGG
The DNA here is from genome assembly GCA_964433515.1 of uncultured Ruminococcus sp. Lineage (GTDB taxonomy): Bacteria > Bacillota > Clostridia > Oscillospirales > Acutalibacteraceae > UBA5905. The sequence goes on along the minus strand of CAYSRL010000010.1, from coordinate 1,554 downwards.
TGCCGGTGGCGCCGGGAACCTTTTCGCCGGTCTGCAGATCGTAAAGATACCAGTTACCCTTGTAAAGCACCGTTTCTTCATCCACGGTGACCTGAGAAAGTTTCTCTTCTTCATTCTCGGTGCTGCCGGTCAATTCCGCCACCCGGGCGAAGCGATCGCCCAGCAATTCCACAGACGCATACTGGAGAGGAATCAGCACCCGGCCGGTGGCATCCACCAGACCCGCCGTGTTGGCGGCGGTGACGTCCTCGCTGTCGGAGGCTGTGCTCTTGGCCACCACAAAGTAACCCTCTTTGGGCTGACAATAGGTGTAAATGGCCCCGGAATCCACCCGGCCATCCAACGTCATAATGCCATACAGATCGCCCTCTTTGTAATAAAGGCCGCCCTCTGCAGTGATCACCTCTCGGCCAAGCGAACCCAGTTTCTCCGCCGTCAAGTCGGTGGGCAACGCCGTATAGGTCAACGGCTCCAAGGGAACATAGTCCCCCCCGGAAGTAACAGGATCCTCAGGGGTTTGGGATGTCCGGATGCATCCCGCCATCCCCACCAGCAGAACAACCGCCATCAGCAGGCTCACAATTCGTTTCATACTATCCCTCATTTTTACGGTTTTGGCTGTGGTCTTACCACGCTATACCTACATATTATATCACAGCAAAAAAGCCGTGTCAACGAGCCAGAGGCAAGAAAAAACGGACGCCTCACCGTGGCATCGTTTTTTCGGCATCCGGAAGCAACGGCTTGACTGCGGCGAAGAGGCCATCCGCAACGATCCTGTACCGTCTGCAGAATTATATTGATAAAACCCACTTGACTATTGGGGTTTTTAGTGTTATTTTGATATCGGGTGATCATTATGAGCCAACTTTTAAAGAGCGAGGTATTCCCAAACATTTCCTTTTATGCCCGCCGCACCACATTATCGGATGTTTCCGGGCTTTCGACCCCTCACGACCACGATTTCTACGAGGCGTTCATCGTGGAGGAGGGACCCCTCCAGCACCACATCAACGGGCGGGTGGAAACGCTGTATCCCGACACGCTGGTGCTTATCCATCCTGAGGACTATCACTTCTTTTCCGGCAAAGACAAGGCCAGCGCCCGGTTTTTTAACCTGGCCTTTGGTGCGGAACAATTCGAACAAGCCAGGCAACTGGCCGCCCAGTGCGCCCCGACCGTCAAAAGTATGCCTCTGGCGGATAAGGTGATGCTCACCCACGAACTGAGCCGTCTGCTATTACGACGGATGAAGTGGCTGCAGGATGTGACCAACCCCATCCCCCAAGAGGTGCAACTGACCGAAGGGGTCACGTTGCTGACCGACATTCTGGTGCTGTGCGCTGTGGGCAGCGGTAATGCCCACACCGTCCCCTATTGGCTGCGCAAGGCCTGCAGCGAAATGCATCAGCGGGAAAATATGGTGCAGGGCATTCCCCGGCTGGTCGAACTATCCGGCAAAACCCAGGAACATCTGACCCGGTCTATGCGCAAATATATGGGCCAGACCCCCTCTGCCTATGTGAATACGGTGCGCCTGGAACGGGCCGCCGA
>CAYSRL010000009.1:3690-21951 GCA_964433515.1 uncultured Ruminococcus sp. | reverse complement strand
CACCGCTTCCCAATCGATTTAAAGACTATATTTCCACCCCCAAGCCCAATATGTACCAGTCCCTCCATACCACCGTGGTGAGTAAGGAAAAGATTCCTTTTGAGGTGCAGATTCGCACCTGGGATATGCATTACACGGCGGAATACGGCATTGCCGCCCATTGGAAATACAAGGTCGGTATCCAGAAAAAAGATAAACTGGAAGAGCGTCTTGCTTGGGTGCGCCAATTCATCGAAAACCAGCAGGATGTGGACGATGCTGAGGATATTGTACGCAGCATCAAAACCGATCTGGATATTGATGATATCTTTGTGTTTACGCCTAAGGGAGATGTGCTCACTCTGCCGGTGGGCAGCACGGTCATCGACTTTGCCTATGCCATTCATACGGCGGTGGGCAACCGGATGGTGGGCGCCAAGGTAAACGGCCGCATCGTTCCGTTGGATTATAAGGTGAAGACCGGCGAGATCGTGGAGGTGCTGACCACCTCGGATACCACCCATGGTCCCAGCCGTGACTGGCTGAACATTGTGCACACCGGTGAGGCCAGAAACAAGATCCGCAGTTGGTTTAAGAAAGAACGGCGGGAAGAAAACATCCAGCAAGGACGTGCAGAATTGGAGCGGGAATTGTCCCGTAACCTGATTCGTTTGCCGGAGGAGCGGATGGAGCAGTTCTTATTGAACCAGGCCAAGAAACAGCATTGTGCCAGCATCGATGATTTCTACGCCGCTATTGGCTATGGCGGTGTGATGCTGTCCCGGTTGATTCCTCGCATTAAGGAAGAATACAACCGGATGCAAAAGGAAGAGCAGTTTGCGGCGGCACCGCTGACACCGGTTACACCGTCGCCCCGTCGCCGTACCAGTATGGGCGGTGTCATTATTGACCAGGTGGAGGATTGCTTAGTAAAATTTGCGCAATGTTGCAATCCGGTTCCCGGCGATCTGATCATTGGTTTTATCACTCGTGGCTACGGTGTTTCTGTTCATAGACGGGATTGCACGAATGTGCCGAAGGATATTCAAGCGGCGCCCAATAAGGAACGCTGGGTGTCGGTACAATGGGAACAATCCTTGGATACCGAGTTCAACGCCAATCTGCATATCATCGCTCACGACCAGTTAAACCTGCTTTTGAAACTGGCGACTACTTTGTCCAATCTGCATGTGCCGGTGCATTCCATCAATGCCCGTGACCAGGAAAACGGCGCTGTGGTATCCTTGACTATTGCGGTCAATAGCGTGGAACATCTGCAGTATGTGATACAGAAATTGCGGGCGGTTCCCGGTGTGGACGAGGTGCAGCGTACCGGAATGTAAGGAGAAAGACGATGAAAGCGGTATTTCAGCGGGTGACGGAGGCCTCTGTCACTATAGACGGAAAACGGATTTCTGCCATTGGTGACGGCGTTTTGCTGTTGGTTGGCGTTTGCGACGGCGACACCAAGGAAGAAGCATCGCTGTTAGCCAAAAAGGTGGCAGAACTCCGTGTTTTCTGCGATGATAACGATAAAATGAATCTTTCGGTGCTGGATATTGGCGGTAGCGTGTTGGCGGTATCTCAATTTACTTTGTGTGCCAATACGGCCCGGGGCCGCCGTCCGGATTTTATGGCGGCGGCAAAGCCGGATGTGGCGCTACCTCTGTTTAACGAGTTTGTATCCTGCTTGCGACAGAATGGTGTACAGGATGTCCAGACCGGCGAATTCGGTGCCGATATGCAGGTGCGCCTGCTCAACGATGGCCCGGTCACCATCCTGTTAGACACCGATACATGGAAACGAGGAAAGTGAAATGAAGATAACACGTCTGGTTCTTGGCGCATTGGAAACCAATTGTTATCTGGTTTATGCGGACAACGGCGAGGGGATCCTCATTGACCCTGCTGACGAGGCGGACATCATCATGGACGCCGTTCAGAAAGAAAACGTGTCGGTAAAAGCGGTCGTCTTGACCCATGGGCATTTCGACCATATGTTGGCGGCTCGGGCTGTTTGCTCGGCTACCGGCGCTTTGCTGTGTGTGGGCGCAGGGGATGTGGAGGCTCTATCCGACCCTAACCGGAACCTTTCGGCGTGGTTTTCGGCAGAGCACCCCCTATCGCTGTCATACGATCGTATTTTGCACGAAGGCGACACGTTTTCGCTGGGTGAAGAAAGTTTGGCGGTGATGGAAACGCCGGGTCATTCTCCCGGTTGTATCTGTCTGTATACAGAAGGTCTCTTGTTTTCCGGTGATACCTTGTTTCGCAACAGCATTGGCCGCCTGGATTTTCCTGGCGGCGATCCGTTGGCTATGCGTAGATCGCTTGAGCGATTGGTAACATTGCCGGCAGAAACAGCGGTATATTCCGGTCACGGACCGGCGACCACCATTGCTTGTGAGATCAAACGGAATCCGTATTTGCAGTAAAGGAGAAATTCTATGCATTTGTACCTGAGGGGTCACGATTTTCACTTTGAATTGGAAAACGTGTGCCGGTTGTTTTTGCCTCTTGAAAAAATCATAACTCATCACGAGGAAACGCCGGATGCCCCCGAAGGTTTAACGGTAGAGTGTTCCTTAACCGAAAAGGTGGGGGAGACCCACCTTGCCTGTCGAGTGTGTCTGGACGGTTTTGACGAAACTTCTGATGCTGTTCTTTCGCCGAACACAGCGGATTATTTAGACACTTGCGAGTTGGAACTGTGTACGCTGCTGTACCATTTACTTGTAAAGTTGCTTGGCTTTACACACGGATGGGGCCTGATTACCGGCGTTCGTCCGGTGAAATTGCTCCGACGCCTGACCAGAGAGATGGGCCGGGAGGCAGCCCTGGCTTATTTTCGTGAGAAACTTTTGGTTAGTGATGAAAAACGCACTCTTTGCGAAACGACTTTGGCAGCAGAGGATAAACTCTTATCTTTATCCCGCCCCGATTCTTTCAGTTTGTATATATCCATCCCATTTTGTCCCACTCGGTGTGATTACTGTTCGTTTGTGTCCCAAACGGTAGTACAAGCCAAAAAACTGATCCCCGTTTATGTGGAGCAACTTTGCCGGGAGATCGCCTATACCGGCAAACTGGCAAAGGAATTGGGCCTGCGGCTGGAAACGGTGTATTTTGGCGGCGGAACGCCAACCACCCTGTCTGCGGATCAATTAACGGCTCTGTTCCGGGCGGTGGAGGGCGCTTTTGACCTGTCCACGGTGCGGGAATACACGGTGGAGGCCGGACGGCCGGATACGGTTACCCCGGAGAAGATGGCGGCGATCTATGCCGCCGGCGTGGGGCGGGTCAGTATTAACCCCCAGACCTTACAGCCGGATGTGTTGGCTGGTATTGGGCGTAAACATACGGTGGAGCAGTTCTACGATGCTTTTGAGATGGCTCGCAAGGCTGGCTTCACCAATATCAATACCGATCTGATTGCCGGTTTGCCCGGAGATCATTACGAAGGGTTTGCGGATACTCTGGACAGGATCTTGGACTTGTCACCGGAGAGTGTCACGGTACATACCTTGTCGATGAAACGTGCCTCTAACATTATGCTTCAGCATCGCCCGGACTATAACGTTGAGGACGATGCGGTGCGGATGGTGCGACTGTCGGCACAGAGATTACCTCAGTATGGCTATGCGCCTTATTATCTTTACCGCCAGAGCCGTACCGTGGGTAACCAGGAGAATGTGGGTTGGGCAAAGCCCGGCTGTGAGGGGCTTTACAATGTTTATATTATGGATGAGACCCACACCATTCTCGGTTGCGGCGCCGGGGCGGTCAGCAAATTGAAACAACCCGGAACGGATTATCTGGAGCGTATATTCAATTATAAGTTCCCTTATGAATACAATACCGGCTTGGAAGAGATGCTGTCACGTAAGGATGCAGTGCCAAAGTTTTATAAAAAATATGGCAATCCGGATTAGGGGATTGCCAAAATGGGAAATCTGTCATATAATGAGATTGGAACCACACAATAAAGGAGTGAAGATGATGGCTATTTGGGAAGATGTTGTCTATTCGGCAAGCGAATTGGTGTCTGCGGCAGGACGTAAGGTGAATGACGTGGCAAGCATCACAAAGCAGAAATTCAAACTGGCTGAGAATGAGCGTGCCATCGGCGGAGCGCTGGAGGCCTTGGGTCACCTGGTGTATGAGAATCGCCGGAATGATGTGGAATTGGATGAGGCGCTGGTAGAAGAATTATTGTGTCAAGTAGACGAACTGGTGGCCGCCAATAAAAATATCCAGGCGGAATTGGATGTGTATTATGAGCGGGAGACCTGCTCTTGCGGTGCGGTCAACCCCCACGGTGCCGCCTACTGCAACTCTTGCGGAAAAGCGCTGTAATGTGAAGATAAAAGAAGGACAGTCGTCAGACTGTCCTTCTTTTATTGCTCATATTCGTCCAAAAAGGAAGTATATTTGTCACCTTTACGGTAACTGATAACGGTCTCCAGGTTGACGTTTTCCACGCTCCTGAAGATGTTGATGTCGATTTGGTCGTTAACTTTACGTAAATTCTGTAACAAGGCTTTGATCTCTGCTCGTTTGGAGCCGTGTTCTTCTTCGGCTCGGTCGGTGACCGAGCAGGCGCACCGAATAAAGGAAAGGTTGTTATACCGTGCCCAGGATTCAATGTCCCGCTCACGCACCAGATAAAGGGGGCGGATCAGTTCCATTCCGGGATAGTTCAAACTGTGAAGTTTGGGCATCATTGTCCGCATCTCGGCGGCATAGAACATACTCATCACAATGGTCTCGATCACATCGTCAAAGTGGTGTCCCAGAGCAATTTTGTTGCATCCCAAACTTTTGGCATACTTGTAAAGATATCCCCTTCGCATCCGGGCGCAGAGATAGCAAGGGGAGGTATCTTGCTTTTCCACCACCGAGAATATCGGGCTTTCAAAGATGTGGGCGGAAATCTGCAATTCTTCCAGTAGTTCTTCAATACGGCGGCGGTTTTCGGGCCGATAGCCGGGATCCATAACGAAAAATTCCAATTCAAAGGGAACTTCGCTGCCGTGTCGTTGCAATTCCTGCAGACATTTTGCCAGCAGAAAGGAGTCCTTTCCGCCGGAAATGCATACGGCAATCTTATCACCGGCTTGGATCATTTGGTAATCTTTTAAACCGCCGATAAAGTGATTCCAGATGGGTTTGCGGTATTTTTTGATAATACTGCGTTCAATTTGCTGACAGCGTTCCATAGGTCAGCCTCCCTTACGGCTGGAAATCACTTGCCGCACGCTGTCCATCACCAGACGGAAGTTGATGATGAGCACCATACCAAATATAGCAGGAACGATAAATTTCCATCCGGGAACCTCAAACACCATAATCACCGCTTGCGCAACAACCAGAATGAGGTTGGCAAAAAATCGAGGTAGGTTCCAGCCGATGGGGATAAACTTGCGGGTGTGGAAAGCCCGGAGCAGGAACACGATACCGTAACAGGATGCAGTGGCCAGCGCCGCACCGTGGGCGCCGTTTTCACCCATCAGCGGGATAAGAATAAAGTTGCCAACCAGATTGATAATGGTACCGATGATGGTGGTGACAAGAGAACTCTTGCTTTGCTTTTCAACCACATAAATGGTGCCCAGGAAGGTGACGAAACAGGACATTGCCGTTGCGATCACCAAAGTGGGGATATACTGCCATGAGGGATAATAATCCTGGTTTTGGATCATGATCTGTGTCACCAACTTGGCACCCATAATCAGACCGGCAGCACCCACGAAGATAATGGACTGGTACATAGCAAATACGTTGGTGAAGAATTTTTGCCGTTCCAGTCGGCTCTTTTCTCCCAGCACCGACATCTGCCAGGCATCCATAAAGATGCCGCATACCATAATCAGCATATTGGGCAAACGATAGGCAAGGGAATACAGACCGTTGGCAGATTCGCCGATATACAGCGTCACCATATACCGGTCGGAATAGTCGGTGATCCACCATAGAGCGGAGTTGGGGATCAAAGGCACGGAGTATTTCAGCATAGCCTTAGTTACGGACTTCTGGAACTTATCAAACCGGATCAACTTCCACAGCTTGGCAGAAATAATCAATATCCCGGAACAAATGAGGTCGCTCAGGGCGATAGCCAGAATATAGCCGGTGATGCCCATATCCCATACTGCCAGGAACAGGATATCCAGCACCACCGTGATGGCGGTGCCGATGATGACACAGATGGTGAACAGCTTTGCCTTTTGCATACTCTTGACGCAATAGGCAAAGAGATAATGGGTGATGGAACAGAAGATAAACAGATAGATCAGCAGGGAATACTCACCAAAGGCGGGAATCTTCCGCACCAGGGGATAGAATAGGGCAAAAATGCCAAAGCCTGCCAGATTCACCAATAAGCCTGTGGTAAGCACAGAGCCACGGTCGGTTTCGCCATCCATACCAAATCGGAGCACGGCTTGGTTGATTCCCAGGGATACCAAAGGCATCAACAGGTTGGCGGTCTGCACCACCAACTCCACAATGCCGAATTCTTCGGTGGATAGTGTCTTGGTGTATAAAGGGGTCAGCACCACGTAGGTCATCAGTTTGGAGATGATGGTGCCGATGCTGAGAATGATGGTAAAAGAGAATAGTTTTTTATAGCGATCCTTTGCCATAGGTGGTGCCTCCTTTCGTACTGGTTATACCAAATACTTATGATACCACAAGTGTTATTAAAATACAAGTCTGCTTGACAATTCTTTTTGGATTCTCTAAAATAGTGGCAGAGGTGATGATTGTGTTTTGGAAAAAGAAGAAGTCACCGGTCAGCGAAACGGCACTTCGTCTGGACGGAAAGGAATTGACGCTGGTTGCCCGCCGGTATATGGACGATAACGGTAGCCCTCAGGAAGAGGGGTTGGGGCGTGGCGGACGCATCAACACCGCCAATGGGCACGTAATTATAAACACCGATAAAGGCGAGGTGTTTGTTAACCACGATATTTCCGCCGTAGAATGTGGCGAACTGATGTCCAAAGGCGGCGCTCTTTTCACCGGCTACAACGAGTTGAACGGACAGGTGGAGAGCATCATCGCTTACTATACCAAACGTCAATAACGAAACGAAAAGACCTGTTCATCAGAGCAGGTCTTTTTCATCCTTAGAGATAACAACAAAAGGTTCCTCTTGCGGTGAGCAAAGAGAACAGGGGATGGGCAGTTCCGGAAAAGCCCAAAAGCAGTTGTTTGCGGCATCGTATTGGGCTTTGGGCGGTATCGGCAATTTGATTTCTTTTGCCGGTACCGACAGCCCGGTGCCGGTCAACTTCATATAGGCCTCTTTCATAGTCCATAGGCGGATAAATCGCTCCGGGTCATCACCGATCCATTCCCGCTCCTCCGGTGTGAAACACCGGCGAACCACCGCCGGGCGAATGGGGGAAACCGGCTCAACATCTATGCCGACCTCACTATCCGATACGGCACACACCACATAACGGTCGCTGTGGGAAAGACTGAAAAACAGGTCGCCCCGATCGGCCAGATAAGGCTTTTCGTTGGTGCCGTAGGTATATTCAACATCGCCGAATACGTGGCGCAACAACAGTCCTGCGCCGGCGGATTGCGCCCGCCGCTCGGCTGTCTTCAGCCGGAGTGTCTTGCTCCGGCGCTGGGTATCCAGAAGAGGGAGAACACGCTCTAATTCCGATGACTCGAACAATAAGGAACAATCCAACAGATAGACTTGTATCATACGTGCCCTCCTTTCACGATTCTTTGTTTATGATACCACAAAATTTGTCTGCCGTCAATTGACACCCGATGTGAAAAACGGTATAATATTGCCAATATGCTTTAAGGAGACACGTATGGACATTCTACAAACTTTAACGAACGAATTTCATTTAAAGACCCAGCACGTGGAGAACGTGATCTCTCTGCTGGATGACGGTAACACCATTCCTTTTATTGCCCGTTACCGCAAGGAGCAGACCGGGTCGCTGGACGACCAGGTTCTGCGGGAACTGGCGGATCGGCTGACCTATCTCAGAAACCTCAATGAGACCCGAGAAAAGTACCGGGCTACCATTGAGGAGCAGGGCGCTTTGACCGAGGAATTGGCGGTAGCGTTGGATGCGGCGGTCACTATGACCGAGTTGGACGATCTCTACCGCCCTTACCGCCCGAAACGGCGCACCCGTGCCACCATCGCCAAGGAGCGTGGCCTTCAGCCTTTGGCGGATGCGCTGTATGCACAGGAACCGAAAGGGGAGGACCCCTATGTACTGGCAGAGGGCTTTATCACCGAGGAAGTACCCACCGTTGAGGAGGCTTTGGCGGGTGCTCGGGATATTATTGCTGAACGGATTGCCGATGATGCTAATGTGCGGAAACGTCTGCGTGTGGTGTGTTTCGCCAACGGTTTCCTGACCTCTAAAGCCGCTAAGGAGGAGGACAGCGTCTACGCCAACTACTACGATTTCCGTGAACCGCTTAACAAGGTTCCCGGACACCGGGTGCTGGCGATCAACCGGGGTGAGCGTGAGGAATTCCTCAAGGTTCACGTGGAATTTGACCCTGCCCATGCTCTGCGGATCGTGTATTCTGAGCATATCCAGGCGGATTGCCCCGCCACCGCCCAGGTGCAGATGGCGGCAGAGGATTCCTACGACCGGTTGATCTTCCCTTCCTTGGAGCGTGAGATGCGGAATCTGCTTTCGGATGCCGCCGGTGAATCGGCGATTAAGGTGTTTGGCGTCAATCTGCGTCAGTTGCTGATGCAACCCCCGGTCAAGGGGCGGGTGACCCTTGGTCTGGATCCCGGCTATCAGCACGGCTGTAAGTGCGCCGTGATCGACCCCACCGGAAAGGTGCTGGATACCGGCATTATCTATCCCATTCCCCAGTTTAAACGGATGGAGCAGGCGCAGAAGACGGTTCTGGGCTTTATCAAGAAGCATAAGGTAGAGGTCATTGCCATCGGCAACGGCACCGCCTCCCACGAGACCGAGGTGTTCACCGCCAACCTGATTCGTGAGAATAACCTGACCGGCGTTTCCTATATGGTGGTCAGCGAGGCAGGAGCGTCGGTGTATTCCGCCTCCAAACTGGCGGCGCAGGAATTCCCGGATTACGATGTGAATCTCCGTTCCGCCGTGTCGATCGCCCGCCGGATGCAGGACCCCTTGGCGGAGTTGGTGAAGATCGACCCCAAAGCCATTGGCGTGGGACAGTATCAGCATGACCTGCCCCAGTCCCAACTGTCCGAAACTCTGAACGGTGTGGTGGAATCCTGCGTGAACGCCGTGGGTGTGGATCTGAACACCGCCTCAGCACCGCTATTGTCCCAGGTGGCGGGCATCAACGCCACTGTGGCAAAGAATATTGTGGCTTACCGTGAGGAAAACGGTGAGTTCACCTCACGGGCGGCGCTGAAAAAGGTGCCCAAACTGGGCCCCAAGGCTTTTGAACAGTGCGCCGGCTTCCTCCGTGTGCCGGAGAGCAAGAATCTGCTGGACCACACCGCCGTCCATCCGGAGAGTTATCCGGTGGCAAAGGAACTGCTGGAGGTCTGTGACGTGACGGTGAAGGATCTGACCCCCTTGCAGGAGAAGGTAGACGCTTTCGGTATCGCCAATTTGGCGGAGAAACTGGGCGTGGGCGTGCCAACGTTGAGCGATATTATTGCTGAACTTCAGCACCCCGGCCGTGATCCCCGTGACGAACTGCCGGCGCCTTTGCTCCGCACCGATATTCTGGGTATTGAGTCTCTGAAACCCGGTATGGAACTGACCGGCACGGTGCGGAACGTCATTGATTTCGGCGCCTTTGTGGATATCGGTGTCCACCAGGACGGTCTGGTGCATATCTCCCAGATCACCAACCGGTTTATTAAGCATCCCTCCGAGGTGCTGAAGGTGGGTGACATCGTTAAAGTGTGGGTGCTGTCGGTGGACATTCCGAAAAAACGAATCGGTCTGACCATGAAACAGCCCAAGAACACTTGACAAATTGCTGTAAAAAGGCTATGATATGGAGCGTAACTTTTAAACGCTCCATCTACGCCGCTGTGGTGGAATAGGCAGACACAAGGGACTTAAAATCCCTCGGTAGAAATACCGTACCGGTTCGACCCCGGTCAGCGGCACCAAATGCCCCAGGCACACGACTGTGTGCCTGGGGCATTTCTTGTCGGTGACTGCTGTGAATAAGCGGTTAAATTCGCCGCAGGCGAATTTGAGGGAGATTTGCGAAGCAATTCTCCACGGTTCAGACCCCGGTCAGCGGCTTTTTGCACATATTCAACCCCCGGTTGAGCCGTTTCTACCGTTCCTTTATTGATAAAGTTTCGCTTCTTTGCTATACTTGGGTCAGAAAAAGGAGGAGATACGATGGATAATATCAATGTTGTGTTAGCCGAGAATATACAAACGTTTCGTAAAGAAAAGAGTTTGACCCAGAAAGATCTGGCGGAGAAACTGGGTGTGACCTATCAGGCGGTATCTAAGTGGGAAAATGCCGCATCTGCTCCGGACATTTCCTTTTTGCCTCTGTTGGCGGATGTGTTCGGTTGCACGATTGATACATTATTTTCTCGAAATGGTATGAGCGGCAGAGTGACAAAACTCGATTCCAATTGTTCTGCCTTGCCGTGGAAGGATGATGACGTTATCCGTGGTGTGGTTTGCCTTGGTCAAAAGATTCTTCAGGTCAGTGATGGCCTTGTGGACAAATTCACTTTTGAAGTTAAAGGGGATACAAAGGCTGTCAAAAGCGAGTGTAGCATCTCAGTTAACGGCTCCGTGACCGGCGGATGCAATGCAAAAAAATCGATAACTATTGGCAATGGTGTTACAGGTGGGATCAACTGCGGTGCCAATGTGAGCGTCGGTTGGGGAATCACTGGCGGTATTAACTGCGGTGCTAACGTGTCTTGCGGAGGTGACATTAGCGGCGGCATCAACTGTGGTTCAACAATTAGTTGTAACAATTTGAAGTCAAGAGTCATCAACTGCGGGGGATCGATTTCTTCACAAGGCGATGTTGAAGCAGAAACAGTCAAGATCAGAAGAGGCGACATTATTTGTAATACATTCAATTGCGATACGCTTAGAGGTAATGTTTCTGTTAAAACAAAAGAATAATTTTTGTCCTGATGCATTTCGGTGCACCAGGGTTATTTTTTACTTTTTTTGAAACAAACCTTGAAATCTGCCCTGACTATGCTATAATAATAAAAAACTTCCTATGTGAGGTGCTACCTATGAAATTAACCGAAAAAGCAAAATCCCTTGGTATCCGGCAGGATATGCTGGACACCGCTCTGGTATCTGCCGGCAACGCCGCAAAGATCGCCGCTGTGATGCGTAAGGCTGCTGCCGGTCAGCGTATCACCATTGGCGTACTGGGTGGTAGTGTGACCCACGGTGCCGCCGCATCTGTTAAGGAAAACAGTTACGCCGGCATCCTCCGCCAGTGGTGGGAGCATACCTTCCCGGCGTCCACCATCTCCTATATCAACGCCGGTTACAGCGGCACCTCCAGTCTGCTGGGTGTCCACCGTGTCAATGAGTTCTTGCTGGATCACAACCCCGATTTTGTGCTGGTGGAGTTTGCGGTGAACGACATCATTCAGGATTTCCAGGCGGAGTGCTATGCCAGCCTGATCCATAAGATCTTGACTGCGCCCAGTGCTCCGGCGGTGATGACTCTGTTTGTGATGAACAACGGCGGCATCAATGCCCAGGCCGACCAGCAGCCCATCTGCGCCCACTACGACCTGCCGATGGTCAGTTATCGGGATGCGGTGTGGCCGGAGGTCAAGACCGAGCAGAACCCCGACGGTCAGTATCTGTGGGAGGAGATCTGCGCCGACTGGGTGCACCCCACCGATAAGGGCCACGCCATCGTGGGTGAACTGGTGACCGCTTATCTCAATGACGTGTATGAGGCGCTGGACACCATTTCTGCCGAGATCCCGGCTATCCCGGAGCCGTACCGTCCTTATGTGTATGAAAATGCCAAATGGTATCACTGCGAGAACACCGCTCCTGTGTCTATGGGCAGTTTTCACGTGTTCACCAAGGAATGCTGTTCCTGGCAGAACGATGGGGAAGAGCCGTTGGTTCTCAAGGTGTCCGGAAAGCGGATCATCCTACCCATCTGCACCCCTTATTCCGATGATCTAAAGATGACCGTCCGTGTAGACGGCGTGGAGAAGGCTCTGCCGGAGTACATCATTCGTGGCGGTATCTTCACCAATTTCGTCATTTTGGACGAGGCTGAGGCAGGGGAGCATACCGTGGAGATCATCCCCAACGGCGACACCGTCTGGTGCGGCGGTCTGCTGGTATCCTAAGCGTAAAAGCGGTGTATCGGTTGCGGTACACCGCTTTTTTCAACTTTTTTGTAGGTTTTGCTTGACTTTTGTATGGTAAGGCGTTAAAATAGTGTCAATCTTTTATGAAAGGAGCACACAGATATGTTCAAGAACTATTATTTTTATTATTTCTTTAAGAAGGACTGTCTGTGTTCTCTGGCTTTGAAGTGAGAAGATCGCTTCAAAGCGACAAGATCAACGGACAGTCCGCTACCGCTTGTGCCGCTTTTGGTGCATAGATGGGGCGGATTTTTTCATTGTTAGGAGGAATCGGAATGGTATCTAAAGAAATGCTGGCTCTGGGCAAAAAGAGTTCGGTCATTCGTGAGATCTTCGAATACGCTAAGATACGCCGTGCTGAGATCGGCGCAGAGAATGTGTTTGATTTTAGTTTGGGCAACCCCAGCATCCCCGCCCCGGCGGTGGTGGGGGATACGATGCAGAAACTGTTGGCGGATACCGACCCGGTTTCGCTCCACGGCTATACCTCTGCCCCCGGTGATATGGGGGTGCGGCAGACCATTGCCGCCAATGTGCAGAAGCGATTTGGTTTTGAAGTGAACCCCAATCTTATCTATATGACCTGCGGTGCGGCGGCGTCGCTGACCATTTCTCTGCGAGCATTGTGCTCTGCCGGTGATGAGGTGATATTGCTGGCACCTTTCTTTCCGGAGTACCAGGTGTTCGTCCGGAATGCCGGGGCGGTGCCGGTGGTTGTGCCCGGTCGTGAGGGTGTGTTTGATATTGATTTTGACGCTCTGGCTGATGCCGTTACCCCCAAGACTCGGGCGGTGATCGTCAATTCTCCTAACAACCCCTCCGGTGTGGTGCTGGATGAGGCGTGCATCCGCCGTCTGGCCGCTCTGTTAACCGAAAGATCCGCAGAATACGGCCGTCCCATCACCATCATTGCGGACGAGCCTTATCGGGAGTTGGTATACGGCGATGTGCAGGTGCCGTACATTCCCTGCTATTACGATAACACCTTGGTGTGCTATTCCTATAGCAAATCCCTGTCCCTGCCGGGCGAGCGCATCGGCTACATTCTTGTGCCGCCGGCAATGACCGAAGCGGGCGATGTGTTCGCCGCCATCTGCGGAGCCGGACGGAGTCTGGGCTTTGTATGTGCTCCCAGTCTACTCCAATTGACGGTGGGTGCCTGCGATGGGACACCGCCCGATCTGACCGCCTATGACGATAACCGCAGGCTGTTGTATAACTCTTTGACCGAGATCGGTTATGAGGCGGTGCGGCCTGACGGCGCATTCTATCTGTTTGTTAAAGCGCTGGAGCCGGATGCCTATGCATTCTGTGAACGGGCGAAGAAATTTGAACTTCTGTTAGTGCCCAGTGACGATTTCGGTGTACCCGGCTATGTGCGGATCGCCTATTGTGTCAGTAACGACCAGATCCGCCGGTCGATCCCAGCCTTTGAGGCTCTATATAACGAATATCACAAGGAGTGATACAAATGTCCGATCTGGATAAAGCACGACAAGCCATCAATGAGGCTGACCGGGAAATCGTCCGTTTGTTTGAACAGCGGATGGATGCGGTACGTCAGGTGGCGGAATACAAGAAGGAACACGGCATTCCGGTGGAGGACACCACCCGGGAAGAACATATCGTCCGGAAAAATGCCGCTTACATTGAAAATGAGGATTATCGATCCTATTATGTGAGTTTTCTTCGCTCGGCTATGGAACTGTCCAAAAACTACCAGCACCGTCTGTTGGACGGAATGCGGGTCGCATACAGTGGGGTGGAGGGCGCCTTCGCCAATATTGTGGCGGAACGGATCTTCCCGGATGCCAAAGCCATACCTCACAGCGATTTTGCCGACGCCTATAATGCGGTGATGAATGGAGAGTGCGATTGCGCCCTGTTACCGGTGGAGAATAGCCACAACGGCGATGTTGGAAAAGTGCTGGATCTGGCCTTTTTCGGCAATCTGTATGTGACCGGTGTGTATGAGGCTGAGATCGTGCAAAATCTGTTGGTGGTGCCCGGCACGACCCTGGAGGACATTAAGACGGTCATCAGCCATCCGCAAGCGTTGGGACAGTGTGCCGCTTATATCAAGCACTACGGATTCAATACCGTAGAAGCGGTAAATACCGCCGTGGCGGTGCAACAAGTCGCCGAAATCGGACGCAAAGACATTGCCGCCATTGGCAGTGTGGAGGCGGGCGAAAAGTTCGGGCTGACCAAGTTGGAGGGCCATATCAATGAGAGCGGGCAAAACACCACCCGGTTTGCGGTGTTTTCCCGTGCACGGCGTACCCCCAACCCCAAAGATACTAGTTTTATCCTGTTGTTTACGGTGAATAATACCGCCGGCTCGTTGGGTCGGGCGGTATCGGTCATCGGAGAGCACGGATTTAATCTTCGGGCGCTGAAAAGCCGTCCCACCAAAGAGTTGGTGTGGGATTATTATTTCTATGCCGAGGGTGAGGGCGACCTGACCGACGATAACGGCAAAGAGATGCTTAGAAAACTCAAAGAATGTTGCAGTAATGTCAAAATTCTGGGCAGCTATGAGAAAGAAGTCCGCATTTAAGGAGTGGTTTCAATGACCCTGAATGTGAAAACATCCGGCGGTGATTACAACATTTACATAGACCGGGGACTGTTACAATGCGCAGGAGATCTGCTACAACTGGACCGTAAGGTGTTGGTGGTCACCGACACCGGCGTGCCGGAAGAGTATGCTATGACGGTAGCCAGCCAGTGCAGTGAGGCGGTGGTGTTTGTTTTTGAGCAGGGAGAGGCATCCAAGAATATGGACACCTATACCGGTATTCTGCAGGCGCTGACCGAAAACGCTTTTACCCGCACGGATTGCGTTGTGGCAGTCGGCGGCGGTGTGGTAGGGGATATGGCAGGCTTTGCTGCCGCCACGTATATGCGGGGCGTTGACTTTTACAACATCCCTACAACCGTGCTTTCTCAGGTGGACTCCTCTGTAGGAGGCAAAACCGCCATTGATTTTATGGGTTATAAAAATCTTGTGGGTGCTTTTTATCCGCCCAAAGCGGTGCTCATAGACCCTCAGGTGCTAAGTACTCTTTCTGGTCGCCAGGTGAGCAACGGTCTTGCCGAGGCTGTAAAAATGGCCTTGACCCACGACCCGGAATTGTTTCAATTGTTTGAGGGTGGAGAAATCACCGATGCGGTGATGGATGCGATTATCACCCGGGCTATCCGTATTAAACAGCAGGTCGTAGAAGCGGACGAGCATGAATCCGGACAACGGAAAGTGCTGAATTTCGGTCATACCTTGGGTCACGGTGTGGAAACGGTTACCGGTCTGTATCACGGTGAATGCGTGGCTGTCGGTATGGTTCCGATGTGTTCCCAACCGGTGCAAAGCCGGTTGATCCCGGTGCTGGAAAAACTGCATCTGCCCACATCCGTTTCCTGCAAAACGGAGGCTGTGATCGAGGCCTGCCGCCACGACAAAAAGGCATCCGGCGATACCGTCACGGTGGTGACGGTCCCGGAAATCGGCAGGTATGAACTGACTTCAATGGGTTTTAGCGATTATGAAAAACGGATCCGGGAGGTGTTGGAACGATGAAAAATTCATTTGGAAACGCTGTTTCTGTTGCTCTGTTCGGGGAAAGCCATGGATCCAGTATTGGCTGTGTTTTGGATGGTCTGGCGCCGGGTTTGCCGGTGGATGAATCCTATATTGCCCATCTGTTGACTAAACGTCGTCCGGCAGGAGCGATTTCCACCGCCCGGCAGGAGATGGATCCGTTTGTCATTGAGAGCGGTGTGTTTCTCGGTAAAACCACCGGCACGCCGCTCTGCATCCGTATTCCCAACGAGGATACTCGTTCCGGCGATTATAACCGTCTGGCCCGGCCCGGCCATGCGGATTACACCGCCCACTGTAAGTATCGGGGCTTTGAGGATTACCGGGGCGGCGGTCATTTTAGCGGACGTATCACGGCCGCTCTGGTGGCGGCGGCAGGAATCGTAATTCCTGCCTTGGAGAAGAAAGGGATCACTATTGGCACCCATATCCGCCGTTTGGGCGGGATCCAAGACCGCACGTTTGCGGTGCTTAGCGAGGATATAGCCGCTCTTAATGATGCGGAATTTCCTGTGTTGGATCAGAAGATAGCCGAACCGATGAAACAGCGGATCTTGGCCGCTAAAGCCGACGGCGATAGCCTTGGCGGTATTCTGGAAACGGCTGTTGTCGGTCTGCCTGCCGGCGTGGGTGAGCCTTGGTTTGATACAGTGGAGGGGATGTTATCCCACGCTTTGTTCTCCATCCCCGCCGTTAAAGGCGTGGAGTTTGGCGATGGGTTTGCATTGGCGGATATGAGCGGTTCTGAGGCGAACGACGCCTATGTTGTGACGGATAACGGTGTTGATACCGTCACCAATCATAATGGCGGTATCAATGGCGGGATTACCAATGGTATGCCAGTCCTATTCCGCTGTGTTGTTAAACCGACCCCCACCATTGCCAAGCCCCAACATTCTGTAGATCTGGAGACCGGAGAACCGGCGGTGTTGCAGGCAAAGGGTCGGCACGACCCCTGCATCGTCCACCGTGCCGCTGTGGTGGTCGAGGCTGTTACGGCCCTCGCCTTGTGTGATCTGCTGGCAACTCATTTCGGTACAGATTGGTTGGGTGAAGAATGAACTACGGACTGATAGGTGAAAAACTGGGACACAGTTTTTCCGCAGAGATTCATCGACAGTTATTTGATTACGATTATGAACTGAAAGAGTTGGCGCCAAACGAAGTAAACGCATTTATCTCTTGTAGAGATTTTGCGGCCATCAACGTCACCATACCCTATAAAGAGGCGGTGATCCCTCTGCTGGATGAGGTGGAGGAAACGGCAAAACGCATTGGTGCGGTCAATACGGTCGTCAACCGGAACGGCAAACTGTGCGGCTACAACACCGATTTTTTGGGCCTCAAGGCGTTAATGGCTTATGCCGGTATTTCTCTTAAAGACAAACTGGTGCTGATTCTCGGTAGTGGCGGCACATCCAAAACCGCACAAGCGGTGGCAGAGAGCCTTGGCTGCCGTCAGGCTGTCCGGGTATCTCGCAGAGAAAAGGGTGGCTGTATCACCTATGTACAGGCTAAAGAGCGGTATGCCAATGCAGAGATCCTAATCAACACCACGCCTTGCGGTATGTATCCGCATATCGGGGAGAGCGCTGTGGACATAGCGGATTTCCCGTCATTACAGGGTGTTGTGGACGTGGTGTTTAACCCCTTGCGGACAAAACTGATCTGCGATGCATTATCCCGTGGAATTCCGGCTGTGGGCGGTCTGTATATGTTGGTGGCTCAGGCGGCTTATGCGGCAGAGTTGTTTACCGGCAAAGCGGTTGCGCCGGAAAAGGTGGAATCCATCTATCGAAATTTGTTTTCTGAAAAGCAAAATGTGGTGCTGGTGGGTATGCCCGGATGTGGTAAGAGTTCTGTCGGTAACCGCCTTGCTGAGCAATTGGGTGTGACGTTTGTGGATACCGATGGGGAGATCGTCCGGCAACAAGGCCGTACCATCCCGGAAATTTTTGCAACCGATGGGGAAGCGTATTTCCGGCAGGTGGAGTCCGCAGTTATCCGTCAGGTTGCCGCCCGCCAACATTGCGTGATCGCCACCGGCGGCGGTGCGGTGCTGGATCCGGTGAATATGGCTCTGCTTCGAGAGAACGGAAGTATTTACTTTTTGGATCGGTCGCTAGAACGGCTTTGTGCCACTGCTGACAGACCTCTTTCTTCGGATAGAATGGCTTTGAAACAGCGATATCGGGAGCGGTATGATATCTATCTCCGGGAATGTGACCGACACATCCGGGCGGATGGCACGATAGAAGAAGTTGCCAATCAAATCAGAGAGGATTTGATAAAATGAATAAACTGAACTTGGTGGTCATAAACGGCCCTAATC
>CAYSRL010000009.1:0-3680 GCA_964433515.1 uncultured Ruminococcus sp. | reverse complement strand
CCCTAATCTCAATATGTTGGGTGTCCGTGAGCCGGACGTTTACGGAAAGGGCACCTATCAGGAACTGTGCAATCTCATTTGCGGCTATGCCGAGAGAAAAGGCGTGCTCGTTGAGGTTTTACAGTCCAACCACGAGGGCGAACTGGTGGATATGATCCAAAAGGCTTATGGTGCCGACGGCATCGTGATCAACCCGGCCGCCTACACCCACACCAGCATCGCCATACTGGATGCTTTGAAAGCGGTGGGGTTGCCGGCGGTGGAGGTGCATATTTCCGACGTGTCTAAGCGGGAGGATTACCGTCAGATCAGTTATGTACGGGAGTATTGCGAAAAAACCATTACCGGCCACGGGTTTGACGGCTATCTGGAGGCTATAGACTATCTGATAGAGCGATATGAGGGGGTTCTATGCAAGTAACGATTTACCCTTCTAAAGCGGCCGGCTCGGTTAAGGCGCCGCCCTCTAAGAGTGTGGCGCACCGTGCCCTTATCTGTGGAGCGTTGACCGACGGCTGTGTCATTGAAAATTGCGGCGGTTCACAGGATATCGAGGCCACGTTGCGTTGCCTGTCGGCATTAGGCGCTAATGCTGAAATAGTCGGTGACACTGTCAAGATCGGCGGTCTGAACCCCTGTTCCTTGCAGGACAAACCATTACTGGACTGCGGGGAGAGTGGCAGTACTTTGCGGTTTCTGTTGCCGCTCTGCCTGTTGTCAGGTCAAGAGGTTACGCTGAAAGGTCACGGACGGCTGATGGAGCGCCCGATGAATGTGTATGAAGATTTGTGTCGTGAACAAGGCTTTCGTTTTGAACGCAACGGAGATACCATTACCGTCTGCGGACGGTTAAGCCGTGGTCGTTATACCGTTCCGGGAAACCTATCCAGCCAGTTCATCACCGGGTTATTGTTTGCATTGGCACTCGTACCTGGTGAAAGCAGGGTGGAGGTTGTTGGCAACTTCGAGAGTTCCTCGTATGTGGATATCACTCTGGAGGTACTTTCTGCTTTTGGCGTTATCGTCAACAGAGAGAAGAATGTCTATATCGTCAATGGGGATCAACGTTTTCGTAATCCTTGCTATACAGTTGAAGGTGACTGCTCCAATGGAGCGTTTTTGGACGGATTTAATCTGCTTGGCGGATCTGTAAAGGTGAACGGCTTGTCACAGAAAACCACGCAGGGAGACTGGGTTTATAAGCAAATGTATGCAGATTTGATGGCGGGTAAGCGAGAGTTTGATCTGTCGGATTGTCCGGATCTGGGACCGGTTATGTTTGCCCTTTCGGCGGCGCTGGGCGGTGCAAAATTCACCGGAACGGCTCGTCTGCGCATCAAAGAGAGCGACCGCTGTGCGGCTATGGCGCAGGAATTGTTAAAATTCGGAATTGAGGTGCAGATCGCCGACAACGAGGTGATCGTGTTGCCGGGCACTCTGGCTGTACCCTCAGAGCCTCTTTCCGGACATAACGATCACCGTATTGTGATGGCGCTGAGTTTACTGTGTTCGTTGACCGGGGGCACGATCATAGGTGCCGAGGCGGTAGAAAAAAGTTTTCCCACCTTTTTTGAGGTGATTAAGTCCTTAGGAATCGAGATGATAAGCAATGATATTTAGTGATATTAAACGGGTCTTGATCGTCGGCTTGGGTTTACTGGGCGGCAGTTATGCCAGGGCGCTGAAAAAGAAAGGCATCTGGGTGGATGCGATAACTTTAGAGCAGGATTCTATTGACTTCGCTTTGGAGCAGGGGATCATCGACCGAGGCACAACGCAGGTGGATGCGGAATGGATTGCCGATGCTGACTTGATCGTGTTTGCCCTGTATCCGCACATTTTTGTGGAATGGATACGGGAATACGGCAATCTTCTTCGATCCGGTCAGGTGATTACCGATGTGACCGGCGTTAAAGAAAGCGTCGTGTATGAGGTGCAGTCTTTGCTTCCGGATGGGGTGGAATACATTGCCGCTCACCCGATGGCCGGCCGAGAGGTTGGCGGCGTTGAAAACAGCGACGAAAATATCTTTAAAGGGGCAAACTATATTGTGGTGCCTACTGAAAACAACACCACCGATGCCATCTGGCTGTGTACCGAGTTGGGCTATGCTCTGGGGTTTGCGGATGTATCCTGTCTGAACCCCAAAAAGCACGATGAGATGATAGGCTTTCTATCGCAGTTGACCCACTGTATTGCGGTGTCGCTGATGTGTACCTGCGATGACCCCAATATGAAGCGGTATACCGGTGACTCTTTCCGGGATCTGACCCGGATCGCCAATATCAATGACGAGATGTGGAGCGAATTGTTTCTTGCCAATCGGCAGACCTTGTTGGAGCAAATGGAAGCGTATCGCTCCCAGTTTGAACGGATGTATGCCTGTATTAAAGACGGCGACCGGGACGGGATTCGTGAAATGATGAAACTCTCTACCGCCCGCCGTCAGTTATTTGAAAAGAAAGTGTAAGGTGATCAAAATGGGAATGGATTTCAAACGAAAATTACCGGTACCTAAGGATATAAAGGCTATGTACCCGGTATCTGCCGAGATGGCGGCGGTCAAGGCGAAAAATGATGAAGCAATCAAAGCCGTATTCACCGGTGAATCGGATAAGTTTTTGCTGATTATCGGCCCTTGCTCGGCGGACCATCGTGAGCCGGTTCTGGATTATATTGGCCGTCTGCGCCGGGTCCAAGAGCAGGTTGAGGATAAGATCATCATCATTCCTCGCATCTATACGAACAAACCCCGCACCACCGGCGACGGATACAAAGGAATGTTGCATCAGCCTGACCCGGATCAGGATCCGGATATGCTGAAAGGGTTGGTGGCTATCCGGGATCTGCATATGGAGGCGTTGCGTGACTACGGTTTCTCCTGCGCTGACGAGATGCTGTATCCGGAAAATTATCGGTATTTGTCCGACCTGCTTTCTTATGTGGCGGTTGGTGCTCGATCGGTGGAGAATCAGCAGCATCGTCTGGTGGCCAGCGGTATTGAGGCTCCGGTGGGTATGAAGAACCCCACCGGCGGTGACCTGTCCATTATGATGAACGCCATCAAGGCCGGTCAGCACCAACACACCTTTATCTATCGGGGCTGGGAGGTCAAGAGCGAGGGCAACCCCTATGCCCACGCCATTATGCGTGGTTATACGGATTTTGCCGGCAAGAACGTGTCCAACTACCATTATGAGGATCTGGTGAAACTTCACGACCTGTACCAAGGCACCGATCTGGTCAACCCGGCGGCTGTAATCGACTGCAACCACGCTAACTCCGGCAAGAAGCCTTTGGAACAGGTGCGCATCGCCAAAGAGATCGTGCACAGTTGCAACCACAACGCCGACATTCGCCGGATGGTAAAGGGCCTGATGATCGAGAGTTATATCGAAGACGGTGCCCAGGGAGCCGGCGAGCACATCTACGGAAAATCCATTACCGATCCTTGCCTTGGCTGGGAAAAGACCGAAAGACTGATTCTGGAACTGGCGGATAGGCTGTAAAGCGTAACAACTTTACAACCCTAAACGGATAAAAAGGCGTACCCGACCGGGTACGCCTTTTTATAGAATTCACTTCATAAATTGTGAAATTTTCTGCTGACGCAGAAAGTGAAATGAAATCCACCCACCGCCGCAGCGATTTCACTCGAGCGAAGCGAGAATTTCACATTG
>CAYSRL010000008.1:0-22295 GCA_964433515.1 uncultured Ruminococcus sp. | reverse complement strand
ATGCGAAAAGATCAGGATATAATCTTTCTTCTGATTTTGAAATTATGCTTTATGTGTATTATTCGTTTTTCTTTCATTGCGGTGGCATTTTCAAGAAAAAGGAAATCAAGAGAACTTTGCTTGAAATAAATGATCATTTCCGGCATCTAAATACACAAGCATTAAAAGATTATATCAATTTTTTAGATGAAAAAAATCGTATTGTAACAATCCAGGCTAAGTTGTTTGAAATAATGTTTTCTTATATCAAAATTGTAAAGAATTTGATTCCTGCAATCTGTGCAAACCTGTATGATGATCCAACGACCATAGATAAAGAGACATTGGGGTTGACAACGTGTTCTTTCGAAGATATTAAAAGTTTTTATCAAGACACTTATGAAAATTTGGCGGAATGTTGTGATTTGGTTGTTGGGTTAGATAATATAGAAAACAGAGGTTCTTTCAATCTGTTTACCAATAAGTTTGATATGGATAAATTTAGTAAGCAGAGCAAAGGCAATAGAATTAAGCATTTGGGAGATAAAGAATTTTTTGCTAAAACGTTTGATATTTCAAGTGATTCAAATGAAATGAGAAATGCAATAGGACATAATGACTATAACTATAAAGGAATAGAGCAAACAATAGAGTATACTGTTCAGACAACAGGAGAAAACAAAACTTCATGTCTGCTGGATGTTGCTATTGAAAGTGTAAAATTAATGCAAAGTGCATACATCTTGATGTTCTTCCTTTATGAAACACAAAGATACAAACAGAGAGTTGGTAGAGAAAGTATAGTTATGAATCCTGTTTTATACGCTAAAACGAAAAATCAGGCTCATTGTCCGTGCGGGAGTGGAAGGAAATATAAAGACTGTTGCAAATCGGAAGTTGGAGAAAAGAACAAACCATTAGAATATCCCAACAAATCAGGAATGGAGTTCAAAGGAAATATTTTTGTGTAATGTAATATTTACGAGAAAAGTGATGAATACCTAAGCTACAATAGTCCTTATAATGAATAATATTTGGACAGCATTAAACAAAGAAAAGACTCAAGCAAAAATGAACTATCCGGAATTTCCGGATAGTTCATTTTATACTGCTCTGCGGTAAAGCATGGCTTAATTAAGTATCTAAAACAGAAAAAATCCGCCGATTTTCATCAGCGGATCCTCCAAAAGTTGGTCCGAGTGACAGGGATCGAACCTGCGGCCTGATGGTCCCAAACCACCCGCGCTCCCAGCTGCGCCACACCCGGATATATTGAATTTTTAGTGCCCATTTTTGAGGGATGTTTCTCAATTGTGGGATAAATTGTGGTCAAAACGATTTTTGACCGATTTTTTGAATTTTATAAATGCCCAAAACCCGCATGAATACAGAGGTTTTGAGGCTTTTTGTTTTTTAAGGCGTGTTCCGCCAGACACGCTCCCAAACCGGGCGCTCTACCGGGTGAGCTACACCTCGTTATGGCGGCGGGATGCCTTCGGCATCCCGCCGTTTTTGCATTGTACACCATTCCGGGAGAAAAGTCAAGGCGAAAGCATACGGGTCATTCCCCAAACCGCTCCATCAACCCTTTCCACTCCTCCGCCGTCACGGTGGTGTTCAGCACCTCCAACAGGCGGTTGGCGGAGAGATAGCCGGGAAGCCCCAGCGCCGACAACAGCGCCCGCCGCCGGGCGGCAGAATCCGGGGTGCCGGTCAGACCCAGCGCCATCAGATCCGCCTTGGTCAGGGCGAGCGTATCCCTCCGGGGGGCGGCTTCGTCCTCGAACACCGCTCCTGCCCGCTCCAACGCCGCCACAATAACGGCGGCGTCCATCCCCTCCACGCCCAGCAACCCCTCCTTAGAGGGGGCGGGTTTGCGGCGTTCCTTGCCGGGCACCGGCGGTACATAGGCCTGGAGCAACCGCTCGGCGGGGATGCACCCCTGCAGATGACCCCGAATCACCCCGCCGGCAGAATCGCTGTCGGTGAGGACGATCAGCCCCCGGCTTTCTGCCAGCCGGCGCAGCAGAGCCATCTGCTCGTCATTCTTAAAGATCCGGAATCCGTCGGTGGTCACCACCACCGCCTCTACGGCGGAGCGCACCCGCACCGCATCGTGCTTGCCCTCCACCACAATGGCCTGCCGTATCCGCCGCATCGCTTAACCCTCCACCGCCCGGGCGATCAGCCGGGCCACGGTCTGCTCCAGCAGCACCCACGGGTCGCCGCCGCCACCTTTGAGAGCCATATCCGCCTCCGCCAAGATCTCCAGGCAATCCCGCAGCACCGGCACGCTCATCCGGGAGGCATCCCGGGCGGCGTTGCGCAGACGCCACTCTTTGCCCTTATAACTCTTATATTCCGCCGCCAGGCTGTCCGCCGGCACACCGCCGGCCGCCGCCACCTTGGCCCGGTACAGATCCGCATAAGCGGAGGACAGCACCGCCAGCACCGGCACCGGCTCTTCACGCTGGGTCTTTAACTGGTAGAGCAGGTCATAGGCCTGGTCGTGACGGCGGCGCAGAATCGCCTTGGACAGGTCAAACACCTTCGCCTCCAGATTCTTGGGGCTGGCGGTGTCGATCAGCCGGCGGGTGATGTCCCCCTCCCCCGCCAGGGCGCAGAGTTTATCCAGTTCCCGCACCAGCAGGTTCAGATCGTTGCCCACCTGCTCCACCAGATACTTGGCGTCGGCAAAATCCAGATGAGAGCCCCGGCGCTTGGCACCCGCCATCAGCATCTTGGCGGTGTCGGCGGGGTCTTTACGCTTACATTCCACCACCACGCCCTTTTGCTCGGCAATCTCCAGAAACTTCTTCCACCCGGCTTTCCGTTTGTCCGGCTGAACCGTCATCTGCCAAAACACCAGCACGCAGGTTTCCGGCACCGCCGAGACCAAGGCCTGCGCCCGGTCGGCCTCCGCCCCGGAGGGGTCATAATCCCGCACCAGCACGCATTTCCGCTGGCTCATCAAAGGCAGGGATTCCACCGCCTCTTCCAAGGTGAGGACCGACAGACCCTGGCCGTCAAACCGTTGCAGGTTGAAGGCGTCAAAGCCCTCTTCCACCGTCTTGTCTGCCACCATACGGGCATACTGCTCGGTGAGATACCCCTCAGCGCCATACAGCACGTACAGGTTCCTGTCCCCTGCCTTGATATGCTCTTTTAATTCCATCTCGGTCATAGCCACGGCGATACACTCCATTCTTTTCCGGGTCGGGTAATATAGGTGATGCTGTCCCGGGACAGCCAATAGGTTTTATCGGTCAGTTGCGGCCGTTCTTCCGCCAACCGGTATTCGCTGCACACCAACACACAGGGGGTGTCGGGCAACGCCTCCGGCAGAGCGGTGTACACGGTAAGGGCGGCGGTCTGTGGCGGCGGGGTCTCGCCCGCCCCCAGCAAAACCGAGCCGCCGGCAGTGTCCACCCGCCACCATTCTTCGGTCAGCCGGGTCATCCGGCACCCCTCCCACACAGGCAGGGCATCCCCCACCTCCAACCGGGACAGGGACAAGCCGGAATAAGCCTCCCACTCCCGGCTGTCGGCGGTATACAGCGCCGGTGAGCCGGTGCGGTCAGCCAGTTCTTTCAGAGCGGCGGCGTCCGTCGGCTCGCCCTCCGCCACCACGATCGCATCCAACCGGGTGCACCCCTCATCCTGCAGGTCGTATGCCACATCCCGCAGACCGGAACTGTGGGAGATCAGCAACGCACAATGGGCGCCACGGCGCACCAAAAGGGCGGCGGCATCATCCGCTTTTATCACCGACAGGCGGGTCACCGAAACGGTGAGGGGATAACCCACCGCCACCGTCAGCACCGCCAACGTCAGACAAGCCGCCGTCACCCGGCGCCACGGCAAGCGCCAACAGATCCCCGCCGCCAACAACAGGCACAGTGAGATCAGCAACAGATAGTGCCACGTATCGTATGCCGGCACAAAGGCCCCATCCGGCCCCAGCCAGTCCGCCGCCCAAGCCAGATACCGGGACAATATCCCCGCCCCGTACAGCAGAGGCTGACCCAACAGGGACAAGGGCGGGCACAGGCACAGCAACATACCCAGCCACCCCCACAGCAACGCCCAGCCGGCAGAAGCAACCATCAGCAGGTTTGCCACCGGCAAAAGCAGCGAAAAACCGCCGAAATAATAGCAGGATAGGGGCAGGGTGAACAGCAGAGCCCCCGCACAGGCCGCCAACATCCCCGCCACATAATACCCTATCCGGTGTGCCGCCCACGCCACCGGGGTCGAAAACCGCTCCGGCATCGGGAACTTCCGCATCAAACGGGGCGCTATCAGCAGGATGCCGGCGGTGGCCATAAAGGATAACTGGAACCCGGCATTCAGCAGGGTATAGGGGTTTTCCAACAATAACAGCATCGCCGACAGACCCAACGAGTTGAGCCCGTCCGGACGGCGGGAGACCAAATACCCGCACAGCCACACCAGACACATCACCCCGGCCCGGCACACCGACGGGGTAAAGCCCACCAACAGCATAAAGGCCAGTATCACCGGCATAGTCAGTATGGCGGACAGGCGATAGCCCACCCCCAACCGGCGCAACAGCCGCCGCACCGAAACCGCCACCAGCGTCAGGTGCAGACCGGACACCACCAGCAGATGGGTCAGCCCGCTATCCCGAAAAGCGGCGGTGGTGGCGGCGGACAGATCGTGGCGAATGCCCAGACACAACGCCGTGAGCAGGGCACCCTCCTCCCCGGGCAACACCGCCCGGAGCGCCGTCTGCAGCCGCTCCCGCAAAGGAGCCAGACAGTATAGCCAAGAAAAACCCTCCGGGTCGGTGACCCGGATATGCTCCTCATCCTCTTGGGTGAGGAAGGCAAACAGATAGGTGGCGGTGTCGCCGGAGCGGAAGGTTGCCTCCTCGGCGCTGAGCAGTTCCACCTGCGCCTCCACCGTATCGTAGAGGTTCGGCGCCAATTCCGAGGGGCAATACAGCGCCACCCGGGTGCCCGCCGGCACACAGCCGGACTGGGTGACACGCAGCGTATACATCGAGCCGTTCACCGGGGTGGCCACCACCTGGCCGGTGAGGGTATCCTGCCGCCCGGACAGGGCGGACAGAGGGCGGATATAGACATAGCGATAACCGGTGGCGGACAGCAAAAACACCGCCGCCGTCACCGCACAGATCAACCAGAAAGGACGGCGAAACCGAGGGATCAGCAAGGACACCGCCAACACCGCCGTCAGCACCGCCGCCGCCCACACCGGGAGCGCCAGGGCCAGAGCGGTGGCAATGGCGGCGACCGCACCGGCGGCAAACAGCACCCGCCGAACCGACCAGTTCAGCCGCCAGTTGTCCAGCCGTTGTCCCGGTGGTGGTCGTTCCATACTCGTTTCACATCCCTGCTAGGTGTTTGTTCCATTGTACCATATTCCCGGGAAATTGTAAATACGCATAAATAGCGGCGTATTTTGGAAATTTCCGTACCGTTCAAAAGCAAACCTGCACAAAAACGCCCGGGCAACCGACGGTTGCCCGGACGTTTGGTTCGTTTATTCACACAGGGCATTCGCCAGGGCGGCAAACTCCGGGAGGGTGAGTTGTTCCGCCCGGGCGGTGGGAGCCATTCCGACCGCCGTGAATGCGGCGGACAACCGCTCCTTGCTGTAGCCCGCACCGGTGAGGGAATTGAGCAGGGTCTTCCGCCGCTGGTTAAAGCCCGCCCGGATCAGCCGGAACAGCACCGCCTCGTCCGTGACCTCACAGGGCGGTGTCTTGCGCCGGGTGAGGCGGATCACCGCACTGTCCACGTTGGGCGCCGGCAGAAAACTGCCCCGGGACACCGAAAACAGAGTCTCCGCCTGGGCATAATACTGCACCGCCAAGGTGACGGCACCCGCCTCTCGGGTCCCGGGGGCGGCACACAGCCGTTGGGCGGCCTCTTTCTGCACCATTACGGTGATGTTCTCCACCGGCAACCGGCTTTCCAGCAGCATCATAATGATGGGGCTGGTGATGTAATAGGGCAGATTGGCGCACACCGCCACCGGACGGTCGCCGAACCGCTCTTTGATAAGGGCGTGGAGATCCAGTTTCATACAGTCCCCCCACACGATATCCACATTGTCCTGTCCCGCCAGGGTCTCCGCCAACACCGGGGGCAGGCGGTCGTCCAGCTCCACCGCCACCACCCGGCCGGCCTGTTTGGCCAGTTCCCGGGTGAGCACGCCCACGCCGGGGCCGATCTCCAGCACACCGCCGTCGGCGCCGATGCCGCAGGCCTCCGCCATCCGGGGGCACACCGACGGGTTGATGAGAAAATTCTGTCCCAGTTTTTTGGAAAAGCGGAATCCGTGCCGTTCCAGCAGATCCCGGAGATACCCCACGTCGGTCAGACGGGGCTGATTGTTCGTTTCGTTCATAATGCTATCCTTACTGTTTTTTGACTCTCTGCAGCCGTTGACGGCGGCGGTTACGGTTGTGGACGATGTTGAGGATAATGTAGCCAACCAGCAGGAGTATCACCAGAATGACCCCGATCAGGAACCACACAGAGGTGAAGAAATCCGCCACGCCGCTCCAGGCGTACAGCAGCCAACTGCGGCCGATGGTCTCCCCTGCCACCAGATCCACCTCGCCGATCTTCTGATCCACGTTGATGATCAGTTCCACCTTGCCCAGCACCGTCCCCTTTTCCACCGGGGCGGTGACCGAATCGGCATACAGCGTCACCTTGGGCAATATCTGCTCTACATCCAGTTTGTTGTCCACCACGGTGGCCACCTCAGAGGCAGGCACCAGATTGATGTGGTCGGTGTCCCATGCCAGTTCCAGAGGCAGACTGGCCAATATCCGGCTCTTGCCCAGAATGGTCTGGTAAGAAAAACCGTTAAAGGCCCATTTCAGCAGGGTGATGGTGTCCAGATAATGCAGGCCGGTCTGCCCATTCCCATCCTGTTCGGGACAGCCGATGACCACCACCAGATATTCATAGCCGCTGTCCCGGGCCACCGAGGCGCAGGCACGCCCCTCGTGCTCCGACAGGCCGGTACGGCTGTGGACGATGGGGGAATACCGATAGGTGCTGGAGGGCTGTAACAGGCTGTTGGAGGACACGATGGTCCGCTCGGTGCCGCCGGATTTCGGCTTCACCGTCACCTGATAGGCCACCGCCAGATCCTCAAACTCCGAAAAACTCTGGCAATACCGCACGATGCGGTACATATCCCGGGCGGTGGTATACTGCCCCAGAGAATCCAGGCCGGTCAGGTTGGAGAAATGGCTGAACTCACAGCCGATCTCCGCCGCCAGGTCGTTCATCCCCTCCACAAAGGCGTTGACACTGCCGGACAGGGTCACCGCCAACACCGTCACCGCATCGCTGGCGGACTGCATAAAGGACACCGCCAACAGATCCCGCAGAGTCCATTTTTCACCGTAATTCATATTGGCGGTGGGCACACCGGTGCCCGCCACGAAATTGTTAAACATATCCACCGTGTATTCCCCGGTGACCTTGTCGATGTCCAGGCCCTGCTCTTTGACCTGGTGGAGCGCATACGCCAACACCATATACCGCATCATCGAGCCGGGAGCGTGGACGGCGTCGGCATTCTTCTCATACACCACCATATCCCCGGATTGGTCGCCCGCCAAATTCACCAGTATAGCGGCCTCGGAATACACCACCGTCCCCTCCGGCAGGGGATAGCCCTCGGCGCTGACCGGAACGGCGCCCGCCATCAGCCCGGACAACAACAAAACGGCCGTCATCAGGGCGATTATTCTCTTTTTCAGCATACGCCATCCCACCTTCAGAAGGATATTATTTTCACCAGTATACCACACACCCACCCGGTTGCACAAGAGCCATTTCTTGCCGAATGAGGGGATAACCCGAAAATTTCACAGATTTTTTGTTCTCCCCCTTGCATTGGGCGGTGGAATGCGGTACAATGATACCGATAATGAGCGGTGCCGCCGCCAACAAAAAGGAGTGTTTAAATTATGTGTAAAGTATTAGTGGAGACCTCTGCCCGCCACATGCACGTGACCCAGGAGCACCTGGAGATCCTGTTCGGCAAGGGCTATCAGCTGACCAAGAAGAAAGACCTGTCCCAGCCCGGCCAGTACGCCTGCGAGGAGCGGGTGGACGTGGTGGGCCCCAAAAAGACCCTGCCCGGCGTGTCCATTCTGGGCCCTGTCCGTCCCGACACCCAGGTGGAACTGTCCCTGACCGACGCCCGCTCCATCGGCGTTGCCGCCCCCATCCGTGAGTCCGGTGACATCGCCGGTTCCGGCGCCTGCAAACTGGTGGGCCCCTGCGGTGAGGTGGAGATCGCCGAGGGTGTCATCGCCGCCAAGCGCCACATCCATATGACCACCGCCGACGCCGCCCAGTTCGGCCTGGTGGACAAGCAGATCGTGTCGGTCAAGGTGCCCTCCAACGGCCGTGAGACCATCTTCGGCGACGTGGTGGTGCGTGTCAGCGACAGTTATGCCCTGGCCATGCACATCGACACCGACGAGTCCAACGCCGGTTGCGTTGCCCCCGGCACCATGGGCGAGATCATTAAGTGATTTGGGAAATTGGAACACCGCAGGGATCCTCTGCGGTGTTCTGTATAAATGAAAGTTAAAAAGGAGGAATTTCTATGAAGATCTGTTCTCAGTGCGGCACCGTTATGGCGGACGAATACAACGTCTGCTCTGCCTGCGGTATGGTGTTGCCCGCCGCCCAGCCGGCGCAGGAGCCCCAGCCGGTACAGGAGGCACAGGAGCCCCAACCGGTACAGGAGCCTGCTCAGCCGGCAGAGTCCCAGCCCGCCTATGTTCCCCCGGCGTACGTTCCCCCGGTGGCACCCCAGCCGGTGAGTTATATCCCGGTGCAGATGCCCAAAGTGGCGGTGTCTATGTGGGGTTGGATCGGGCGCTATGCCCTCAACCTGATCCCCTTGGTGGGCGGTCTGGTGTATTTCATTATGCTGTTCGTGTGGGCCTTTGACAGCAAATACGACGACACCTCCCGCAACTGGGCCAAAGCACAGTTGCTCATTACGGCGGTTGCGGCTGTTCTGACCATCGTGCTGGTCGTCGTGATCATCGCTCTGGGCTTTGGTGCCACGAAATCCGTTTTAGATTCCGGTTACTATTATTGATTCCGCAACAAAAGCCGCTACCCGGTGGGTAGCGGCTTTTTTGCGTTTTGGCTGTTGTTTTGCGGAGGGCGCAGAGACCCTCCCCGACGTAAATATTAGAGATCTTTGGGGTGTTACAACAGAATAATGCCGTGCTCTTTGCACTCTTCCACCATTTCCGGCGGCCAGATGGACACCTGCACCTCGCCGATGTGGGCCTTTTCCAGCATCAGCATACACAGCCGGCTCTGACCGATGCCGCCGCCGATGGTCAGGGGCAGGTCGCCGCTGGCGATGGCCTGATGATAGGGATACCGCATCCGATCCTCGGCGCCGGCGGCGGTCAACTGGCGTGCCAAGGCGGCCGCATCCACCCGGATGCCCATACTGCTGATCTCCAGTGCGTGACCCAGCGTATGGTTCCACAACAGCAGGTCGCCGTTGAGCGTCCAGTCGTCATAGTCGGGGGCCCGTCCGTCGTGGCGGGTGCCATCCCGGAGCGTATCGCCGATGCCCATCAGGAACACGGTGCCGTATTCTTTGGTGATGGCGTCCTCCCGCTCTTTGCCGGACAGCCCGGGATACCGGTCTGCCAGTTCCTGGGCGGTGATAAAGGTCACCTCTTCGGTGATCTCGGCGGTGAGCAGAGGGTATTTCTGCTGAAGCAACTTGTTGGTATCGGCAATCGCCTTGACGATGCGGCGGACGGTCTTTTTGAGATATTCCTCGCTCCGGCGGTCGGCGGTGATCACCGCCTCCCAATCCCAC
Organism: uncultured Ruminococcus sp.; assembly: GCA_964433515.1. Lineage (GTDB taxonomy): Bacteria > Bacillota > Clostridia > Oscillospirales > Acutalibacteraceae > UBA5905. The sequence goes on along the minus strand of CAYSRL010000008.1, from coordinate 12,434 downwards.
TGATCCACGAAAATGGAGTGGGTGTTGTCCATATCGTCGTCCCGGCGGATGGCGTTCATATCGGTATAGATGCCCTCGCCCGGCCCGAAGCCGTAGCGCCCCAGCGCCACCCGCTTCCATTTTGCCAGAGATTGCACCACCTCGGCGGCCGATTCGTCCATCTCTTTGACCGAAAAGGCCACCTTCCGCTCTACGCCGTTCAGGTCGTCGTTGATACCGCTGTCGGCGGTGACCAACACCGGGGCGGTGACCCGCTCCAGATGAAGATTCTGGGCAAGCAACACCTGAAAGGTGTCCTTGATGACCTTGATGGCCTGTTGGGTCTGGCGCAGATCGAGTTTCGGCGTATAGCCGGAAATGTATTGGGTATGGGACATAAAAATCACCTCGAAAAATGCTGGGATAGGGCAAAGTTCCCTCGGAGAGGGCGGCTTTCTGCGTTATCTTATCGGATGCTGCCCACCGTGCGGGGGAAGAGCTGGGCGTCACGGATGTTGGCCACGCCGGTGACGTACATCAGGATCCGCTCAAAGCCCAGGCCGAAACCGGAATGGGGCACCGAGCCGAACCGCCGCAGGTCGATATAATCCTGGTAATCCTCCAGATTCATACCCCGGTCGGTCATAGCGGTCAGCAACTTATCCAGATCTGCCTCACGCTCGGAACAGCCGATGATCTCGCCCACGCCGGGCACCAGCAGGTCGGTGGCGGCCACCGTCTTGCCGTCGGGGTTCTGTTTCATATAGAAGGCCTTGATGTCCTTGGGATAGTTGGTGACAAACACCGGCTTTTGATACACCACCTCGGTGATGTACCGCTCGTGCTCGGTCTGCAGGTCACAGCCCCAGTATACCGGGTATTTGAAGTCGGCGTCCGCCTTTTCCAACAGAGCGATGGCGTCGGTATAATCCAGCACCACAAAATCGCTTTCCACCACGCCACGGAGTTTTTCGATCAGACCCTTCTCAAAAAACTTGTCGAAAAATTCCAGTTCGGCGGGACACTTCTCCATCACGTCGGAAATGATGTATTTGATCATCTCGGTGGCGATCTCGATGATGTCCGGCAACTCGGCAAAGGCCACCTCCGGCTCTACGTGCCAGAACTCCGCCACGTGGCGGGGGGTGTTGGAATTCTCCGCCCGGAAAGAGGGGCCAAAGGTGTAGATCTTGCCAAAGGCCATCGCCGCCATCTCGCCCTCTAACTGGCCGGACACCGACAGACCCGCCCGCTTGCCGAAGAAATCGTCGGCATAATAGTCCTCGGCGGACTTATACTGGTCGGACCAGCCGATGGTGGTCACCTTAAACATCTCGCCGGCACCCTCGCAGTCGCTGGCGGTGATGAGGGGGGTGTTCACATACACATAGTTGCGCTCCTGGAAATAGCGGTGGATGGCCGCCGCCATCACGCTGCGCACCCGGAAAATGGCGTTAAAGGTGTTGGTACGCACCCGCAGATGGGGAATGGTGCGGAGAAACTCCAGAGTACAGCGCTTTTTCTGCAGGGGGTATTCGCCGGGGCAGGCGCCCAGCACGGTCACGCTGGCAGCGTTGACCTCCACGCCGTTGCGCTCGCTGGCCACCAGGGTGCCCTCCACCTTAAGAGAAGTGCCCAGGGGCATAAAGGGGCTCACGTCGGCGAACACCTCTTTGTCCAGCACGATCTGCAGGTGTTTGAGGCTGGTGCCGTCGTTCATCTCCAGAAAAGCCACGTTTTTGCTGTCCCGGCTGGTGCGCACCCAACCGCAGACCGTGACCGTCTGACCGATATAAGCGGGGTCCTGATACAGTTTGACGATGTCCATGTGTTTCATAATGACAACTCCTTTTCGGATAGTTTGTACGGAATGAGAAAGGTTTTGCGGAAAAACAAAAAAGCCGTCCGTCCTATTATTAGGACGAACAGCATACTGTCCGTGGTGCCACCTAATTTGTCTGCGTTTTGCAGACCGCTCCGCCTCCAATAAGGCTTATCCCTTTAACGCAGGATTACGGCGCACCTACTGACCCCGAACAGGGGCGTTCAACTTGCAACTCGGGAGGGTTATTCACACAGGGGCATTTCCGCCGGGCTTGCACCGTCCCCGGCTCGCTGTGGGCGCCTTTCCTATGCTACTCGGCTCCGTCTCGGTTTTTATTAACCTTACCATAATTAGTGGGGTTTGTCAAACATTTTTTCTTGCATCGGCAGTATGGCTGTGGTAAGATGAGGGAAATAGAAAATTTTGAAGCCGTAAGAAGGAGAAACCGTATGAAACGACTTGGGAAAAAGATGAAAGGGACCGGCATCCTGCTGGGCTCTGTCATCGCAGTGGTCGGCGTGTGGTACGCCATTTCTGTCGCTCCGGTGGGAGAGGGTATCTTTTTTGTTCATTGGTTGGCGACGTTTCTGCCGATTGCCGGCGGCTCGTTGCTGGGTGGCTGGCTGGTGGGGCTGCTGTTGTGTGGCTTTGGCCAGCTGATCGATAACAGCGACACCGCCCTCCACCTGATGATGGAAAAAGCGGTGGAGGACGACGCCGCCCACGAAAAGAAATCCTTGTAAAAATGCGAAAGGCGGAGCGTTATGCTGAACCGGGACCGCATCGTGTCACAACTGAATAGTGAGCGCTATGCGGTTACGGTGACGGAGCAGACCGACTCCACCAACACCAAACTGCGGGAGATGGCGCTGTCCGGCGCCGCCGAGGGGGTCACCCTCATCGCCCAACGCCAGACCGGCGGCCGGGGTCGCCGAGGGCGGGTGTTCCACTCCCCGGAGGGGGGGCTGTATCTCTCCACCCTGTTACGCCCGGAAAAGGCCATAGCGCCGGGGCTGATCACCTGCCTTGCCGCCGTGGCGGCATCCCGGGCGGTGGAGAGCCTGTGCGACCTGATGATAGACATCAAATGGGTCAACGACCTGTATCTGAACGGCCGTAAACTAGCGGGTATCCTCGCCGAGGGGGTGCTGTCCCCCGCCGGGGAACTGACCGCCGTCGTGTTGGGCATCGGCATCAACCTCACCGGCACCCTGCCCCCGGAACTGGACGCCATCGCCACCACCCTGGAACAAGAGGGGGTTATCCTCGACCGGGAGGATGTGGCGGCGGCCTTTCTCAACGAATGGGAGCAGGTCTATGCCGCACCGGTGGAAGAGGGAATGCAGGAATACATCAAACGCAGTCTGGTGATCCAACGGCCGGTGACGGTGACACAAGGGAGCCACACCTATCCCGCCACGGCGGTGGGTATCACACCGGAGGGTCATCTGGTGGTGCGCACCGCCGACGGTGAGCGGGAACTGACCTCCGGGGAAGTGAGTGTGCGGCTATGAGAATGAGAAACAATCTGGCGACCGCCCTGCTGGCGGCGGCTTTGTGCGTGATGGCGCCCTTGGCGGTGCCCCTTGGCCCGGTGCCGGTGACCTTAGCCACCCTGGGGGTGTATCTGGCGGCGGGTCTGCTGGGCCCTTGGCGGGGCTGTGCCGCCGTGGGACTGTATCTGGCGCTGGGCGCCGTGGGCGTGCCGGTGTTTGCCGGTTTTGCCGGCGGATTTCAACAGTTCACCGGTCTCACCGGCGGTTTCCTGTGGGGATACCTGCTGTGTGCCTTGGTGGCCGGAGGGCTGTGCCGCAGAGCAAGCAAGCGCCTCATCCCGGTATGGCTTTCCTGCGGCACGGCGGTGCTGTACGCCGCCGGTTGCGGCTGGTATATATGGCAGACCGGAGCACCCCTCGGGGCGGCGCTGCTCGCCTGTGTGGTGCCCAGTCTGCCCGGCGAACTGGTAAAGATTGCGGTGGCAACCGGCTTGATTCTCTCCCTGCGGGACAGAGTCACCCGCCTGCTTACCGCCGGCATAAAAGAGCAAAGACTGTAAAGAGGAGGGAGTCTTATGAAAGAACAACCCATCACCGACAACCGACCCCTGATGAACGACCGGGAACTGACCCAATTAGAGGCGGAGTTTATCCGGCGGTATAAGGGCAGCGAACAGCACCCGATCCGCACCCTGCTGAAATTCTACAAGGGGCAATACCGCCGGCTGGCGCTGTCCGCCCTGTGCTATATCATCAAGAAAAGCCCCCAATGGATGATCCCCATCATCACCGCCAACCTCATCAATCTGGTGGTGGAACAGCCGGAAAATATGATGACGCTGATCTGGGTGAACGTGGCGGTGCTGGCGGTGCTGTTGGTGATGAACATCCCCTTCCACTACGCCTATGTTAAACTGGAATCCATCGCCACCCGCAACGTAGAGGCGGGTCTGCGGGGAGCCTTGGTGCGAAAACTCCAGCATCTGTCCATCGGCCATTACCGGGAGATGCAATCGGGGCGCATCCAATCCAAGATGATGCGGGATGTGGAGGCCATCGCCAACCTGTCCAGCAGTATCTTTATGAACGGTATGGAGATCCTCATCAACCTGACGGTAGCCATCGCCGTGGTGCTCAGCAAAAACCTGTTGGTGTTCGGGTTCTTTGCGCTGTGCGCCCCGGTGGCGGGCGTCATCAGTTTCCTGTTCCGCAAAAAACTCCGCACCCTCAACCGGGATTATCGCCACGCCGTGGAGGAGACCTCCGCCGAGGTGATGGATATGGTGGAGATGGTGCCCCTCTCCCGGGCTCACGCCCTGGAACAGGAGGAAACCAGCAAGATGAACCGTCTGCTCCACGGCATCGCCAAACGGGGTCTGCGATTGGATATCACCCAGAGCCTGTTCGGCGCCACCAACTGGGTGGTGTTTGAGGGTTTTCAGCTTCTGTGTCTGGTGTTTACGGTGATGATGTTCCTGGGCGGCCAGATCACCGAGGTGGGCGACATCACCCTGTACCAGAGTTATTTTACTATGTTGGTGTCCAGCGTTACCGGTATTCTGGCGCTGATCCCCACCTTTGCCCGGGGCATTGAGGCGGTCACCTCTGTGGGCGAACTGATGCACGCCGAAGAGGAGGAAAACAACGACGGCAAACAGCCTCTGGACAAGGTGCAGGGCGCCTATTCTTTCCGGGGCGTAAACTTTGCCTATGAGCCGAATCATCCGGTGCTGTCCGGCTTTGACCTGGAGGTCAAGCCCGGCGAAACGGTAGCGCTGGTGGGTGAATCCGGCGTGGGTAAGACCACCGTCATCAATATGGTCATCGGCTATCATTTCCCCGACGAGGGCACCGTCACCATCGACGGGCGCAACATCCGGGAGATCGACCTGCGCTCCTATCGCAAACACATTGCGGTGGTGCCCCAGAACACCATCCTGTTCTCCGGCACCATCCGGGATAACATCACCTATGGCCTGCCGGATGTCAGCGAGGAGAAACTGGCCCGGATCCTGGAGGCCGCCCGGCTGACCGAGATGGTCGCCCAACTGCCGAACGGTCTGGACACCTCGGTGGGTGAGCACGGCGGCAAACTGTCCGGCGGACAGCGCCAGCGCATCTCCATCGCCCGGGCCTTGATCCGGGATCCCAAGGTGATCATTCTGGACGAGGCCACCTCGGCGCTGGACAGCGTATCCGAAAAGATGATCCAGGAGGCGCTGGACCACCTGACCGCCGGGCGCACCACCTTTGTGGTGGCCCACCGCCTGTCCACCATCAAGGATGCGGATAAGATCGCCGTGATGGAGGAGGGCCGTTGCATCGAATACGGCACCTATGACGAGTTGATGGAAAAGAAAGGCGCCTTCTACAAGTACAGACAATTGCAGTTGTGATGGAGGTATCACCTCCATCACAACCGTAGGGGCGATTCACGAATCGCCCGAACCCAAGAAAGGTGGCTTTGCGATGATGTCATTGCCAAAACGGAAAAATATTCGCCTGAAAGAATACAACTACAACACAACAGGCGCTTATTTTGTGACATTTTGTACCCACAATCGCAAACCGCTTTTGAGCCGTATCGCAGGGGCGATTCACGAATCGCCCGTTATCCGCTTGACTGCATGCGGACAGATCATTGAAGATATACTCAATCACATCCCGGAGAGGTTTTCTTGCCACATTGATAAATACGTCATCATGCCAAATCACATTCATCTGCTGGTTTCAGTTGACGGAGAGGAGCGGGCGATTCATGAATCGCCCCTACGAAAACATTCGAACCTTTCTAAAATGATCGGATATATCAAAATGAATGCATCTAAACGAATGCGTGAACATCTTGGCGATGTTGAGGTTTGGCAACGGGGATATTACGACCATATTATCCGCAACCAAATTGACTACAACGATATTTACCATTACATTGAGGAAAATCCTTTGCGATGGGAGCAAGATGAATTGTTCGAAGCATAAAAAAGTGCGAGGCTCACGCCTCGCACTTTTTTGCGTTAATTCAGTCCCTGTTCGCCCACCTGGGCAAAGAGGTGTTCCACCGTCTGCCACAGGGCGGGATGGTTTATCAGGTTCGGGTCGGCGTCCAGCAACGCCGCCGCCCGGGTCTGGGCCCGTTGCAACAGCGGCATATCGCTGAGCAGATCCGCCACCTTTAACTGCGGCAGACCGTGTTGCCGGTTGCCGAAAAAGTCGCCGGGGCCCCGCAATTTCAGATCCTCGTCCGCAATCCGAAAACCGTCGTTGGTGGCCTTCATCACCGACAGCCGCCGCAGGTTATCCTCGCCCCGGTTGTCCGAAATAAGGATGCAGGTGGACTTGTGCTGTCCCCGACCCACACGGCCACGAAGCTGGTGGAGTTGTGCCAGACCGAACCGCTCGGCGTTCTCCACCGCCATAATCACCGCATTGGGCACGTCCACCCCCACCTCAATGACGGTGGTGGACACGAGAAGTTGTATCTCTCCGGCGGCAAAGGCGGTCATCACCGCCTCTTTTTCCGCCGCCTTCATCCGTCCGTGGAGCAATCCCAGCCGGTAACCACGGAAAGGCCCGCTTTGCAGTCGGTCGTATAGTTCGGTGGCGGATTGCAGGTCGCTGGGCTCTTCCCCCTCCTCCACCAGAGGGCAGACGACAAAACCCTGCCGTCCCTCGTCCAGGTGCTTACGGATATAGCCATAGGCCCGCTCCCGCTTATCGGTGCCGACGGCAAAGGTCTCCACCGGCTGCCGTCCGGGAGGCAGTTCATCCAGCACCGACACATCCAGGTCGCCGTATAAGATCAGCGCCAACGTCCGGGGGATGGGGGTGGCGGACATCACCAGCAGATGGGGATCCTGCCCCTTGGCCGCCAGTTTTGCCCGTTGGGCAACGCCGAAGCGGTGCTGTTCGTCGGTGATCACCAACCCCAGCCGGGCAAACTGCACACTCTCGCTGATAAGGGCGTGGGTGCCCACCACGAAATCAATTTTTCCATCCGCAATATCGGCCTGTAACGCCCGGCGTTTTGCCGCCGGAACCGCCCCGGTGAGAAGCCCCACCCGAACGGTGTCCCCCAACAGTTTTTGCAAAGTGGCGGCGTGTTGCTCCGCCAAAATCTCGGTGGGGGCCATCATGGCCGCCTGCCACCCCTCTTTGATGAGAGAATAGGCCACACCGGCGGCAACGGCGGTCTTGCCGCTGCCCACGTCGCCCTGCACCAGCCGGGACATCGGGCACACCCCCGTCAGGTCGCCGATGCAGTCGGCGATGGCACGGCGCTGGGCGCCGGTGAGGGTAAAGGGCAGCCCGGCGGTATACTCGGCGGTGCGGTCGGTCTTCAGCACCGCCCCATTCAGCCGGCGGCTGCGGCTTTTCAGCCGCAACAGCCCCAACTGAAGCACAAACAATTCTTCATAGATCAGCCGCCGGCGAGCCTGTTCCACCGCCCGGTGGTCGGCGGGAAAATGGATGTTTTTGATGGCGGTGAGCCGGTCGCACAGCCCCTCCGACGCCACCACGTCCTCCGGCAGGATCTCCGGCAGACCGGTCTTTTCCAACAGTTCCAGCACGGCAGACACATTGGTTTCCACCATTTTGTTGGTCAGCCCCTCTGTCAGAGGATAAAGGGGCCGTATCTTAGCGGCGGACACCGCTTCGATCTGGGGGCTGGTCATCTCCGCCCGCTTGCCGTCCGACACCACCGTGCCGTACAGCAGGATCTCCTCGCCCCGGCGGACTTTTGCCGCCGCATAGGGGTTGTTGAAGAGGGTCACTTGCAACGAGCGATAGCCGTCGGTGACCCGGAACCGGTAGAGGGTCATCCCCTGGCGCACCCGGTAGGCGGTGGGGGTGTTCACCGCCCAGCCACGGACACAGCAGGGAACCCCCGGCTCTGCCCCGGAGATGAGCACCGGGTCGGACCAATCCTCATAAGAGCGGGGATAATGCTCCGCCAGATCCAACAGCGTGCAAACGCCCAGTTTTTCATACAGAGCCGCCCGCTTTTCTCCCACCCCTTTCAGGGTGCGGACCGATGCGTTGTAAGGCATAATGAACACCTCCTTTTCCCTTCGTTATTTTCACTATAGCACATCCCGGATCTTTTTGCAAATCGTCAAAGAATTTTTTGCAGAAAATACTGGCGTTTTTCCGCCGGGGTGGTATAATGAAGAAAACCTTTGCACTGGAGGCGTGGTTATGCAACACAAATTGGCGATCGTGGGTCTGGGCGGTATGGGCTCCTGGCACGTAAACCGTCTGGAGGAAATGGGCAATCCGGTGGTAGCGGGCATCTGGGATATCCGGGAATGCCGTCGGGAATACGCTAAAAACCGTGGACTGCACGTATACGAAAGTCTGGAGGATCTGCTGGCAGATGCCGAGGTGGAGGTGGTGCTGGTGGCCACCCCCAACGACCTGCATAAACCCATTGCCATTCAGGCGTTGCAGGCTGGCAAACACGTCATCTGCGAAAAGCCGGTGACCCTGTCGGCGGCCGATCTGGAGGAGATGAAGGCGGCGGCAAAAGAGGCCGGACGCTTTCTCACCGTCCACCAAAACCGCCGGTGGGATCGGGGCTATTGCATCCTCAAGCAGGTGATGGGCGAGGGCACGTTGGGCCCCCTTTTCCGCATCGAGAGCCGGGTGCACGGCGCCCACGGTATCCCCGGCGACTGGCGCCAAGACCCCAAACAGGGCGGCGGTATGGTGTACGACTGGGGCATCCACCTGCTGGATCAGGCGGTGATGCTGTTTCCCGATGCCAAGATAAAAACCGTATACGCCACCCTCAATTACGTCACCAACACCGAGGCGGACGACGGCTTTATGGTGGATCTTACGTTTGACAACGGCATCCATTATCTGGTGGATGTGGGAACCAGCAATTTCATCACCCTGCCCCGGTGGATCGTGCTGGGTCAGGACGGCACCCTGATGATGGATAAATGGGGCAACGAGGGCAAGATCGTCTGCGCCAAGGGCAAAGACGATCAGGACGTGCAGCCGGTGATCACCTCCGCCGGTCTGACCAAGACCATGGCACCCCGCCGGGAGGACACCATCCAGACCTTGGATATCCCCGATCTGTGGCCGGATATGACCGAGTATTACCGCAACATCGTGGACCATCTGGAGGGCAAAGCCGACCTGTTGGTGACCCTGCCCCAGATGACCCGGGTGATGAACCTCATCGAGGCGGTCTTCGAGTCCGCCAGAACCGGACAAGTGGTCGATTTTGAATAAGCGGAAGAAGGGCAACCGGCGGTTGCCCCTCTTTCTTTTTGCGTTTGCAAAAAAATACTGGTAATTTGCACATAAATATGATATAGTGTATTTGTAAGAATGGGCAACTATCCGTTGCCCCGGAAAAACGGACCGAAAGAGAGGTACTATGCTTATGAAATTCCGCACCAAAGGTCTGCTGTCCCTGCTGTGCGCCTTGGCTCTGCTGGTGGGTATGATCCCCGCCATGGGGCTCACCGCCACCGCCGAGATGGGCGGCGACTTCCCCTGGACCGACGAAGACACGCCGATGCTCATCGAGCAAATTCTGGAGCGTGACGGCTTTATCGACGGCATCTGGTTCCCGTGGTTCAATGCGGGTCAGAGCGGTCACAACCTGACCGGCAACGACCTGATGGCCAAGTATTACAACTCCTCTTCCAGCAAGGACTGGAACCGGGTGGAGATGGATTATATCGGCGCCGATAAGATCTATCAGCAGATCTATAACCTGAAAGCGATGGGCTATAACATCATGGCCTATGGCGGCTCCATCTATGGCGAGGGCGTCATTTTCAGCGAGTCCGGCAACGTCACCGGCATTAAACAGGAATATCTGGACAATGCCCGCCGGCTGTTGGATATGTGCCGGGATATCGGGATGCCGGTGATGTGGAACATCTATTTCCACTCCTCCTCCGGCCCCAACTATTACGGCATTGACGGCTGGAAGGTCATCTGCCAGATGCTGGGCAACCGCACCGTGGCGGACAACTATGCCAAAAACTTTGTGGCCCCCTTGTGCGAGATGCTGGCCGAGTACCCCGACGTGGTGGCGCTGGTCTCCATCGCTGACGAGCCGGGGAACGAGATCAACGACTCCGACGCCGGCAACCACTTTGAAGGCAGCCGGGTGATGTACGGCGTCAATCAGGACGATATGATCTATTTTATGAAGCAGATCAACGACACCGTCCGTGAGAAGCTGCCCAACGTGGCCCGTACCGTGGCCGCCAATGGCGACAACAAGGCCATTTATCGGGACTTTGACCTGGATCTGATGGGCCACAACCGCTATGCCGACGCCCTGAACCAGTTCCCTAACGTAGAGGACTTCGTCACCGACGCCGTTCCGATCCTGACGGAGTATAACGTGGGCAACGGCGACTATACCGACGACCAGTACACCGAGATCCACAAGGGTTTCCGGGAGGAAATGATGAGCAAGGGCTATAAGGGCGGCTTTGCCTGGTGCTGGATCCCCAACAAGTCGTATGTTTCGGATGCGGATTATTACCTGCTGCGCAACGCCTACGATAATACGTCCTTCCGCAAGAGCGTCACCGAACTGAAATATTATATGGACGAGTACCGGGCGGAATACCGGGGTGAGACCCTGGGCTTCACCGCCCCGGTGATGTACGCCAACTATAGCGACGGTGAGGTGCTGTTCATCCCCTCCAAAGATGCGGTGTCCTATACCGTCCAGCGCTCGGATGACGGCGGCACCACCTGGAAGAGCCTGGTGACCAAGGTGGCGACGGACAGCATCGTGGACCAATACCTGATGGGCCGGTATACCGACACCGATGCCAGCAGACCCGAGAGCGGCTATTGCTATCGTGTGATCGCCTATAATGCCGCCGGCAAGTCCGCCACCTCTGAGCCCAACTATCCTGCCGGGCACGACACGGAATATAAAGAAACCTACGTAGCCCCCACCTATACGCAGGGTATCTATTACGAGAAGACCACCCTCACCAAGGCTGAGTCCGAGGCGGATGAGACCAAACTGACCTCCTTCGGCGAGGTGAACAACCGTCCCCTGTACGCCGAATACAACCTGATCAAAAACGGCAGTTTCGAGGCCACCTCCGGCGCCCAGTGGAACACGAGTTCCTTCTTGCAATACGCCTCGGTGGTCAGCGATTCCACCGCACCCGACGGCACAAAGAGTCTATACTTTGACACCTCCTCCACCCAGGAAGCGGGCTGGTATACCTTCACCGTGTCCGGTCTGGCGAAAGACACCGAATACGTCTTCTCCACCTGGATCAAGGGCGATTATCTGAAAGCCTCCAACAAGGGACAGGCCAGCATCGGTGTCATCGACCCGGATACCGGCAAGTTTATGGTGTATTATGAATACTACAGGGATTATGCCCGTTCCTCCCGGGAGACCCAGCAGATCTATCCCACCGCCTGGGACAAGGAATGGCACCTGCGCAGTGTGAAATTCTCCACCGGCAGCAACACCGAAATAACCATCGCTCTATACGGCTATGGCAGTAAGATGTGGCTGGACGATATGGCCCTTTACCAAAACGGCCAGGGTGTCAAATACACCTCCGGTCTGACCGACAACATCGCCACCGGCTATCTGTGGTCGGAGGTAAGCTGCGCCCCCAAGAACAGCGTGGTGGAGGATGTCACCATCGACGACAAATCCTATTGGACTGCCGGTTCCGGCTGGCGCAACGGCTTTATGAGTTTCTACGAGAGCCGTGTGGGCTATGGCAGTGCCCTGAAATACACCGGCTCCTCCAGTTCCAACGGCCTGTATTATCTGAAATCCATACCGGTCAAGGCGGACACCGATTATTACATCGCCTTTGACTTCAAGATCTTGGAGGACGGCGACGGGCGCATCGTGATGATGGACAACAAACTGACCTTGCCCAGCGAGACCTTCTCGGTGGAACTGGATACCGACATATACGGCTCCGGTTGGTTCCACTACAACGGCAAGTTCAATTCCGGCGCCTACACTCAGGTGAACTTCGGCGTCTGCGATCTGGGCGGCTCGGTGCTCATCGACAACGTCCGTATCTTTGCACAATCCAAGGAGTCCGGCGCCAACGACCTGTATATCAGCAGTCTGAAAAAGACTGCCACCGTGGGCTATAACGAGG
>CAYSRL010000007.1:0-22459 GCA_964433515.1 uncultured Ruminococcus sp. | reverse complement strand
TTGCCGCAAGCAACCAGACAAGACATTGCCAATACAAGGATAAGCACAACGCTGATACACTTTTTCATAATCAAAATCTCCCTTTATAAGTTAAGATCAAAAGAATACTTCTTGTACAACAGGATAGATTCCGGTTGTCATTAACCGAAATATCTCTTTAACAAGCCCTCAAATGCCTTGCCGTGGCGGGCCTCGTCACGGGCCATCTCGTGAACGGTGTCGTGGATCGCATCCAAGCCCAACTCTTTAGCCTTTTTCGCCAGTTCAAACTTGCCCTCGGTGGCGCCATTCTCAGCATCCACCCGCATCTCCAGATTTTTCTTGGTGCTGTCGGTCAGCACCTCACCCAGCAACTCGGCAAATTTTGCGGCGTGCTCCGCCTCTTCATAAGCGGCTTTTTCCCAATACAGACCGATCTCGGGATACCCCTCACGGTGAGCCACACGGGCCATCGCCAGATACATACCCACCTCAGAGCACTCACCGGCAAAGTTGGAACGCAGCCCCTCGATGATCTCGGGGTCCACGCCCTGAGCAACGCCTACTATGTGCTCAGCCGCCCAGGTCTTAGGGCCGGTCTGCTCTTTAAATTTCTCAGCGGTGACGCCGCAAACCGGACAAACGTGGGGAGCCTGATCACCGTTGTGAACGTAACCGCAGACAGAACAAACAAACTTTTTCATTTTACATTACCTCCAAAATTTGATTTATGATTTCGCATTGGTACAAGCGGGACACTGCCCGCTAAAGTAGATGCCCTGTCCCTCGACCGTAAAGCCGCCGGGAATCAGGCAACGGACCCGTTCCTCATCCAGAGGGAAATCGGCGATGCCGCCGCAACTGCGACAATGGAAATGTCCGTGTAAAGCGGTATCGGCATCGTAGTGGCGTTCCTCGGTGTCCATCGCCAGTTCCAGCACCAGCCCCGCCTGTACTAAGGTGTGCAAGGAATTGTACACCGTGGTGCGGGAAAAGGACGGATACTTTTTGACCAGCGCCTCATACACCGTTTCTGCCGAAGGGTGCGTACGATGCCGGTAAAGATAATCGTACACCGCCAACCGTTGTGCCGTGGGACGTATCCCCCGTTCGGTCAGCAACGCCGTCATCTGTTGTTTGGTCATACTCACCCCTCCTGTTAATTGATTTTGTAATCGTTTCTTTCTTGTAATGATTACAAATATATAATACACGAGCCCTTTCTGTTTGTCAATAGATTTTTTAAAAAATTTGTAATGATTACAAAAAAATCGCACCATCTCAACCGGACGGTGCGATTTTACTTATTCCTTAATAATAAAGTGGCGTGCCAGACCGTTTTCGGTAAGGACCGTCGGCTCGCCCACGATCAACGGACGAATGTATTCTAACGCTTCGGGCAATACGTTGTTTCCCGCTTTGTTGATCCACTCACGAGGAACGTATTTCACCTTGTTCGCCACATCGCATACGGGCACAATGCCATAGTTAGGAATATACTCCGCCTCATAACGGCTAACAATGGCGCTCACCATACCGGTCTTCCCCGATGCCGCCGCTTTAACCGCAACAGCACCCAGCGACTCCGCTTCGGTCAGATCGGTCTGCGAGGCGATATGGGCGGCGCAGCGCTGGAGGATGTTCAACTCCACCGAACGCACCTTAACGCCCAGCCGGTCACGAACCAACTCTTCCAAGCACTTACCGATGCCGGAGAGGTACTTGTGACCGAAATTGTCCACTTTACCGGACTGATAGTTCTCCAGAGCATCCAACTCCACACCTTCGGACACCGCCACGATCACGGTGCGGGTCTTCTTCTGAGCCTCCTGCACATCGGCGATAAACTGCTCAGCCGAAAACGCCACTTCCGGCAGATACACCAAGTGGGGTGCATCGCAACCGAACAGCCGGGGCAACGCCGCCGAAGCGGTGAGCCAGCCGGTGTCCCGCCCCATGATCTCTACGATCAGAACGCTGTCCAGTTCATACACCGTGCAGTCACGGATCATCTCCCACATAGAGGTAGCCACAAACTTAGCCGCCGAACCGTAACCGGGGGTGTGATCCATCAGGCACAAGTCGTTGTCAATGGTCTTGGGCACGCCCATCACACGGATGGGACTGCCAACCGCATTAAAATAACCGGACAGTTTATCCACCGTGTCCATCGAATCGTTGCCGCCGATATAGAAAAAGGCGCCGATATCGTGTTTTTCCAGCGTTGTCCGAATCTGCTCATACACCTCCGGTGCCGTTTCAACGGCAGGTAACTTATACCGGCAGGAGCGGAGTGCTGCAGAGGGCGTTTGGCGCAACAAAGACTGCTGCTCCTCGGTCGCCAACTGCTCATTCAGATTCACCAGCCGGTCGTTGAGGATGCCCTCAATGCCGTTGAGCGAACCAAAAACGGTTTCCACCTCTCCCCATTCACGGGCAGCACGATAAACGCCTAACAGCGAGGCGTTGATGACGGCGGTGGGGCCGCCGGACTGAGCCACAACTACATTCATACCGTATCCTCCTATTTAACCAACCATATTCCAATTGGAGATCAACAGCCACCAAGCCAAGCCGTAATAGGCCACCACCGCCACCAGGTCGTTGATGGTGGTGATCAACGGGCCGGAGGCCACAGCCGGATCCACTTTCAACTTTTTAAACAGCATCGGGATCAGCGTGCCGGTAAGACTGGACACCGACATCGCCGCCAGCATCGACAAGCCAATACACCCGGAGGTGGCAAACGCCATCGGCAGACTCGGTTCTTTCATCAGCCAGAGATACAGACCGATCAGCACCGCCGACAAAACGCCTAATACGGTGCCGTTGAAAAAGCCGACCTTCAACTCTTTGAACACCAAAGAAAGGCTCTGACGTCCGTCCAGTTGTTCATCCATCAGCACACGGATGGTGACCGCCAGAGATTGGGTGCCCACATTACCTGCCATAGACAGGATCAGCGATTGGAAGCATACGATAAAGGTCAGGTCACGGACCACCTCTTCAAACATTCCCACCACAGCCGATACGCCGAGGCCAAGGAACAACAGCACCACCAGCCAAGGGATCCGTTTTCTCATACTCTGGAACAAGGGCTCGTTCAGATCCTCTTCGGCGGTCAGACCGGCCAGACGGGCATAGTCCTCACCCATTTCCTCGTCCACGACCTCAACGATGTCCTGGGAGGTAATGACACCCAACAGCCGGTTGTCATCCGCCACCACAGGGATGGAGTCCTCGGAATAGTCTTTCAATTCCTCAATACAAGAGTCCACCGACTGAGAGGCATACACATAGGGATAGGAGGTGGCGATCAGATCCTCCAGCACCGCATCGGTGCGGGCCACGATCAGATCTTTCAGGTCAATGGCGCCGTAAAACTTCTCGTTTTCATCCACAGCATAGATGGTGGAAATATTGTCGTTATCCGCCGCTTGGCGCACCAGCGCCCGCATCGCCTGTTTGATGGTAAAGGTGCGGGAAATGGCCACATAGTTGGTGGTCATCCGGCTACCGATCTGGTCCTCGTCATAGGACTCGATCAGATGGATATCCTCGGCGGCCTCCGGGTCGATGAGTTTCATCAGTTCCCGGCGCTTATCCTCGTCCAGTTCATCCAGAACGTCCACCGCATCGTCGGCGTCCATACCCTCGATAACATCTGCTGCCAGTTCGGCATCCAGTTCGTCGATATAGGTGCCCACATCCTCCAGATAGGCGAACACGTCGCTCATCCGCTCTTTGCCCAACACCCGGTATAGGCGCCGGCGGTCAGCCGCCTCCAACTGCTCCAACAGGTCAGCCAGGTCGCCGTCGTGGTAATCCTCCAGTTCCTCCCGCAGTTCGGTGATCGGACGGCGGGAAAGAAGCAAAGCGGTCAATTCTTCGGTATAGTCCGGCATCTCCTGAGGAGTCACCGGATTCTTCAGTTCTTCGGACATAAATAAAGACCTCCCATAAATCAATTTAATAGGCGGTCTGTGAAGATCAGGCAGTAATCCGAGATCGGCGACCCACACAGAACGCAATCAGAGAAACACACTGTCGAGGAGGAACCGGATTGCTCTCCATATAGAATCACCTACTTTCTAATATTTACTACCTTTTATTATATAAATAACCCTACGTTTTTGCAACCCTAAAACCAAAAAATAAGAAAAATAAAATTTCTGAAACTTTTTTCAAAAAAAGGGTTGACTTTTCCTTTTGTATTTGCTATTATAACACTCGTTCCGAGCAACATATGGGGGTATAGCTCAGCTGGGAGAGCGCTTGAATGGCATTCAAGAGGTCAGCGGTTCGATCCCGCTTATCTCCACCAAGAAGATCCCGCCAAGCCTTGATTTACAAGGTTTGGCGGGTTTTCTTTATTCTCTAAAACTTTACGAAATAGCGGAGTGTTTTCCCCTTTCACCGTCGTGACGCCCTCCCTCACCGGATCATTGGCGGCATCAAAAAAACACCCTGTTGCGCTCAGGTCATTCTGTGAGAAAAGGGCCTCACCGAAGTGAAGCCCAATTGTAATCAGTTTGAAAATTAGTGGTGCTGTTTCATCTTTTTCATACCATACACAGAGGCCAAGCCTCCTGCAGCAAACAGAGCCAACAAAACCACAAAAAACCAGAGCGTATTTGTTCCAACCAAAAAACCTAATAGGCCTTCAAAATACCATCTTCCAACAATTGCTCCCCAGGGATTTAAAGCGGAACAGATCACAAAGACAATAATCCCTATCAATGACACTCCTGAAATAATTGAACCAAGATGCACAAACAATTTATATCTAGTAATACTGTTTGGCATATCTTTAGAGTGTATGTTCTGCTCCTCAAAATTAGAGTTGTTGCTAGAAGGAGTTTTATCAATTTGTTCCCCCTTGATCAAATAGTCCGCAGACACAGCAAAGAAGTCACTCAATTGCACAAGATACTCAAGATCGGGAGTTGATTGATTACACTCCCATTTTGAGATTGTTTGTCTCGTTAGCCCCAACTCTTCCGCCAACTGCTCTTGTGACAAACCTTTCGCTTTTCTTAGGCTGGATAGTGTTTCACCTAATGCCATAATCTCACCTCCGTTTTGTAGTGTGATAGAATTATACTACAAAGCCTCATTGCTTTCTACCAATGAACAAAGGAATTTCTGCAACGATTCATTGCGGGAGAATACGATCTCCCGCTCTTGGGCGGTTATCACATCTTATAACTTGCCTATCCAAAACTATTATCACTTACTGCTTCATCTGCTCGATTACTCGTGACACCGCCTTGACCGCTTCCTGTTCCGTCTTGCACGATTTCACCACCGGAATGGCTCGTTTGGCCGCTTCTTCCTTCTGCTCGTGTGTTTCTAATTTCCCAAAAAGTAGCATAGTCTCGTGCTTTGCTGCTTGAGAGAACTTCATATCCGAAAAAATCTTCAACAAATTGGTACGGTTGGTTACTATGATTCCACTCATTGCTCATTATCTCCTCTCGTATCAAAGCGACAGTATCGTCTGTTACCATTTCAATTGCTTTATTTATCCTAACGATTCTGGTAATTTCAGGTTCTTCAATGCACATAATCACATCAGGGCATTCCGTTGAATGGATAACTGCCTCACCCCATTTTGTAACAGGGTACTTATTGCGGTTATGCTTAAAATCGGCAAAGCGGGAGAATACGGTCTCTCGCTCTTGGGCGGTTATCACATCGTTACAACTTGCCTATCCAAAACTATTATACTGCCCTTCCGTGTAACTGTCAATTTCATTTCTGCTTTTTCTAACCGTAGACAAACTATACTTCACACCGTCCTCTGCGGCGGTGTTTTTGGTTTCCGCTTCGGTGTACTCGGTGAGGGAATACTGAACATCGTCATTGTTGGGAATTAATGAAGAAGCATCCGAATTATCGGATGCTTCTTCAAAAAGAACAGATTGATTTATGTCGTTTCGATTATCGTGTCCACGAGTGCCTGATATACTTCCTGCGGCGTTAGATCGTAGTTTCTCTCTGATAGTTTGTCCAAAAACAGTAACATTTCCTCTGGTGTCTCTATGGCTCCCAGAATCTCCAGACATTCCTCTTTGGGCACTTTCATCATGATCAGTAGTTTTGCCAATTCCACGCTCTGCTCTTCTGTAAGCGTTCTCGCCATTCGCCCCACTCCTTTCGTATCACATCGTTACAACTTGCCTATCCAAAACTATTATACTGCCCTTCCGTGTAACTGTCAATTTCATTTCTGCTTTTTCTAACCGTTTTACTGCCCGCCGTTGCCGTCTTGCACAAATACTTAATTTTGCAGACAAAGAAAGCCGTGCTGAAACCAGCACGGCTTTCTTCACATTCTATACATATCTCTTTTTATGCCGAACAAACAACGGAGCAATCCGCCGAACAACCGTGGACTCTTAACCACCACAACACGCATCCTCATCCCGCCTCTCGTCATCGTCCACAGGAAAGGCCGCAAAGGATAAGCGCTGTCACCAGAATGAACACCATAAACTTGGTAGGCAAAATCAAATAGGCCAATAACCCGGCGCCAAAGGCAACCAGATACAAAGCCAAACAGTTTTTCCGGCGATGCATACTCATCCCTCCTCCCTACTCTGTGTCTATTACAGAGTATGCAGAGGGAAGAAAATAGGTGTCAATCCTTTGAAAAATACAAAAGCAAAAGTCCGTCTTTAAAACAAATACAAGCATCCTCTTCCAGACATTCATTGCTGACACAAAGAGGATCAAAGGGCGACAGGGTATAATCGGCAATAGGGTATTTTAGTCCATCCGCATACAGTCCGGTCACATCACCGCCAAAGGCGAACAAGGAAACCTTCTCCTCCGGACAGACCGGGAACACATAGTTACCGGGAGCCAGCGGATAGATCTCGTTTTGCTCGTCCGCAATTACCACAGCGCATCCACGGCGGGTATAGTCCGCCGCCACGGTCAGCACCGCCTGCAGATGATCCAGCCGTCCGCCAGTACATCCCAGCAGCAAAAACTCCCGATATCCGGCCTCAAAGCCAATTTCCAGGGCTTTAGCCGTATCCGTCACGTCTTTTTCCACCGGCAAGGAGATCACCTTTACAGACTCCGGAACAGCGGAAACAGGCATCGAATCAAAATCCGCCACCAGCACCGCCGGGGTTATACCCATCAAAGCCGCCAACTGCCAACCGCCATCGGCGGCGATCACGTGATCCTCCGGCATCAGCCGGTCGGCTAACGCCATCGGATCACGAAAAGGGCCGGCGCACACGATCACACAACGGCTCATACCTTTTCCCACTCCTTAATATCCTTGACCGCCTCATACATCGTCACATAACTATCGTAGCGGCTTTGGGCGATCCTGCCTTCTTCCACAGCCTGACGGACGCCGCATCCCGGTTCCTTATAGTGGGCACAACCGGCAAACCGACAAGCCCCTTCGTATTCCTCAAACTCACGGAAGCAATAGGGCAGATCCTCTTTATAAATGGGTTCCACCTGCTCCAGGTCTAGCGAAGAAAATCCGGGTGTGTCCACCAAAAAGCCTTCCGCCAGATGGTAAAGCGTTGCCGTGCGGGTCGTATGCCTTCCCCGTCCCAGTTTCTGACTGATTTCACCGGTGGACAGTTGCAGCGTGGGGTCAATGGCGTTGAGGATACTGCTCTTCCCCACTCCGGAATTACCGGCAAACACGCTTATCTGTCCCGCCAAACGGTTCCTCAGCGGCTCCAAACTCTCCGGATCGGTAGCCGCCACCGTAAAACATTCCAGACCGGTAGACCGGTAAATACGCTCCAGTTCGCCGGGGTCGCCAAGATCGCTCTTGTTGATAACCACGATCGGTGTGATATTCTTTTTCTCTGCCACCGCAATCATCTTATCCAGCACCAGCGTATTGGTCTTGGGCTGACACACCGACGCTACCAAAACCAGCAGATCCACATTGGCCACCGGCGGACGCACCAAACTATTGCGTCTTTCCAGCACCTCTTCCAGAGCGCCGGTGTTGTCCTCACCCACCGAAATCACCACCCGGTCGCCAGCCACAGGCGTGGTCTTCTGCCGACGCAGAACCCCTCTCCCTCGGCAGGTATAGACCGTATCGGCGGCCTCTACATAATAGAAGCCGCCGACGGATTGCAGGACAATTCCCTGTAATGTTATCATATGTTGCGATTACTCCTCACCGTTATCATCGGTCTGGTCGTCACCGTCATCCGAGTTATCACCATCCGTCCCCTCATCGCCCACAGGGTCTATCTCCAGAGGTTCGGTTGTGGTGGTCGTGGTGGTGGAAACCTTAGCAGATGTGGTTGAAGAAGGAGCCGCCGTGGTGGTCGTGGTGGTGGTTGTGGTGGTCGTGGTGGTGGTAGTGGTGGTAAAATCAAATTTCTGTTTCAGGGTATACTCACCTTTAACGCCATCCACCTCAAACACTGCATAATCTTTATAATTGTTTGCATTCGCTTTGGAAATACCCACGCTGACGTTGTATTTTTCTTTGGTCTCGTTCACCTTAAAGGTGATTTTCCCATTGCTGGAAAATTCCTTGGGTTTGATACCGACAAAATCATCGGACAACTCCACGTTCTTCTTGCCGCCCACATAGAACACCAGATCAATAGGCTCATCGGTGTCCGGCAGTTCCAGTTCAATCACCACGTCCGCATAGCCGGTGCTGACAGACAGCGTAATGGCCACATCCGGCAGTTGCATTTCCTCGTGGCTGGGGGTCACGGAAACCACAGTACCCGCCTTGGTGGAATCGTTGACCTCTTCGGTCTTGATATTGTTGCGGTCAAAGCCGGCATTCACCAGCATATCGATGGCATCTCCCATCTCCGCACCCACCACGTTGGGCATTGCGATGGGCTCAGATTTGGGGGGACCGGAACTGATATACAGCGTGACCGTAGAACCGTACTGGACCTTTTCACCGGATTCGGGAGAAATGCGGATAGCCAACCCTTCTTTGAATTCGGTGCTGCTCTCCTCCACCTCTTCCACTACAAACCCGGCATTCAGCAACCGGTTTTTCAGCAGGTTCACGCTCTCACCCGGATTAAAGGTGGGAACCTCCACCAACTTAGAACCCAGGCTAATATACAAGGTCAGATCGCCGCCGACTTTCATCTTGGAGTCCGGAGAGGGATCTTGCTTGAAAATCACGCCCTCTTCATACTCGGCATTATATTCCTGTTCCAAAATGATCTCGCCATAGTTTGCCAGGTTGCCGGCCAATTCCGAATCGGACAACTCCGCATACACCATACCGATAAAGTTGTCCACACGGATCTCTTCCTTACGCTCGCCGCCGAACAAACCGTTGCCAAGGCCAAGTATCAGGAACAGGACAGCGCCGAACACCACCACCGCCGCCACGATACCCAGAATGATCAAGGTCATATTCTTGTTTTTACCCTCAGCTTTTTCCTCTTCGGTGTCGCCCTCCGTCTCCTCATCGGCGGTGCCACGGATACGGGTGATCGCATCCACATACCGGGTGGGCGTTTCGTCTTGGAAATAGGTGTATTCAAACTTAATGGAAGGATTCCGTTTAAATTCATCAATATCGCTGAGCATCTCTGCCGCAGACTGATACCGCTTAGCCGTATCCTTCTGCATCGCTTTCAGGGTGATCTGCTCCAATCCCTCCGGGATATCCTCATTGATCAGATGGGGCACGGTGGCGTCCGACTGCATCTGCATGATCGCCACCGACACCGCATTGTCCGCCTCAAAGGGCAAACGACCGGTAAGCATCTCATACATCACGATACCCACCGAATACAGATCCGCCTTTTCGTCGGTGATCTCGGCCCGAGCCTGTTCGGGGCTGATGTAATGCACCGAGCCGATGGCTTTATCCCCGGAAGAAGCGGAACGCACCTCACTGCGGGTCAAGCGGGCAATACCAAAATCGGTCACCTTGATGGTGCCGTCGGACAACAGCATAATGTTCTGGGGTTTGATATCCCGGTGGACGATGCCTTTGTCGTGGGCGTGCTGAAGCGCACGAAGGATCTGGACGGCAAAATGCACCGTCTCTTTCCAGCGCAGGTCTTTGCGCTGGTCCAGATACTCTTTCAGCGTGATGCCATCAATATACTCCATAACGATATACTGAAGCCGCTCGCCAAACCCCACATCCAACACCTTCACGATGTTCGGATGATTCAGGATGGCTATAGCCTTCGACTCATTACGGAAACGGCGGACAAACTCCTCGTTGGTCAGAAACTCTTCCCGCAGGATCTTCACCGCAACCACACGGTCGTCCACAGCATCGTAAGCCTTATACACATAGGCCATACCGCCCACACCGATCAGTTCCCGCATCTCATAGCGGCCATCCAAACGCTTACCTAAATATTTATCCATAGTCGTTCAGTCCTCAACTTTCTCTAGTATGTTTGCGACCGATAGGTCAATCCATATCCATCAATACGACCGTGATGTTGTCGGCTCCGCCGCCATTCAAAGCGGCGCATACCAGCATTTCCACAGCCGTTTCGGCATCCTGCGTCAATATCTTACCAAGGATCCTCGTCGAAACCTCATTGGTCAAACCGTCGGTGCACAATAATAAACGGTCTCCCGGTAACAGATTCAACTCATCGTATTCACCGGACTCATCCTCCGTCACGCCCAGCGCCCGGGTGATATAGTTCTTGCGGGGATGGGAGCGAGCCTCTTCTTCGGTGATCTGACCGGATTCTATCAACTCCTGCACCACCGAATGGTCACGGGTGATGGGCGTCAACGTTGTATCCCGCCATAGATACAGCCGGCTGTCACCGACGTGGGATATGTAAGCGGTATTTCCGCAGGTAATGGCCGCCACCACCGTGGTGCCCATACCGGCCAATTCCGGCTGTTGCATCGCCCTTTCATAGACTCCGCTGTTGGCGGTGGCCATAGCACTCTCCAGCAAATGCTCCACAGAATGCCCGGTCATCGTCTCCTCAAATCCGTCACGGATCCGGGAACCGATCACCTCCACCGCAATTTTACTGGCGATATTACCGCCGTTGGCACCACCCATACCGTCGCACACCACCGCATACTGGGCCGTCGTACCCAGGGAGCCGTATTCCAGCGCATCCTGGTTGTTCTCACGTACCAGACCGATGTGTGTTCGTCCGATCACATTCATAAGTAATGCCTCCTTTCTGTCCCATCCGAGACCCGTTTACTGATTGTCCACCTGCTGACGGCGAAGCTGTCCGCAGGATGCATTGATATCCGAGCCCAACGTCCGGCGAACCGTGGCGTTGATACCCCGTTTTTCCAATATGTTCATAAAAGAACGGATCCGTTCTTTTGAACTGCGTTTTTGCTGTTTTCCATCCACCGCATTGACCGGTATCAGGTTGACGTGGCACAGCATACCTCGCAGACGGTCAGCCAACTCCTCAGCGCAACCGTCGGAATCGTTGACCCCGTCGATCATCGCATATTCAAAGGAAATGCGCCGCCCGGTGGCCGCCACATAATCCCGACACGCTTTCAGCAGTTCCTCCATCGGCCACCTCTTATTCACCGGCATCGACCGGGAACGGATGGCATCGTTCGGTGCGTGCAGCGAAATGGACAGCGTCAACGGTATCTGCTCCTCCATCAGCCGGTAAATGCCCGGCACCACGCCGCAGGTGGAAAGGGATATGTGCCGCATACCGATGTGGACGCCGCCTTCCTCCCCCAACAGACGGAGAAAGCGCACCACTTGGTCGTAGTTATCCAACGGCTCGCCCATACCCATCAACACGATGGAGGACACCCGCACACCGGTATCCTGTTGTGCCGCCTCGATCTGAGCAACCATCTCGGCGGCAGAAAGATCACGGACAAATCCGCCCATACCGGTGGCGCAGAAGGTGCAGCCCATTTTGCAACCCACTTGAGTGGACAGGCATTGGCTCCAGCCGTGTTTATACTGCATCAGCACCGACTCCACCGTTTCGCCGTCATCCAACCGGAATAAGTATTTGACAGTGCCGTCGATGGCAGACACCAGTTTCCGGATAATCGTTACACCGGGAACCGTATACAACTCCGCCAACACCGTCCGCAGATCCTTCGGCAGGTTGGTCATTTGTTCAAAATCGGTAACGCCCCGGTCCAGCCATTGACGAATCTGCTTAGCCCGAAAGGCGGGATAGCCCCGGGAAACCAGTTGTTCGGTCAATTCCTCCGGTGGCAGAGAGCGCAAGTCAACGGTAGCCAAACTGTCACCTCGTTTTTAATCCTTTCTCACGAAGCCGGCAATATAAAACCCGTCGGAGCCGTGAGTGTGGGGAAATAATGTGATCTGATGAGAAACCGGTATACCAGCCTTCTCAAAACAAGTGGGTATCGGCAATAATCGGGGGGAAAACTCCGGGTTATCCGCCAGAAATTTGGCGGTCACTTCTTCATTTTCTTCCGGTCGCAGGGTGCAGGTGGAATACTGCAACACACCGCCGGGACGTACCAATTTAGCACCCTGTTGCAAAATCCGCAACTGTAGTTCCGGCAAGTCAGCAAACTCCTCCGGGGATTTATAACGGATCTCCGGCTTGCGCCGGATCACACCCATACCGGAACAGGGTACGTCGCACACCACCCGGTCAAATGCGCCAATCAGCGCCGTTTCCGGGTCAGCAGAAGCATCCCACCGTTTGACCGCAACACCTGTAAAGCCATACCGCTTTACACGCTCGGCCATTCCCCGGCACTTATGTGCGTGAATATCCCCGGCAACAATGCCGCCGGTATTGCCCATATATTGGGCTACCGTCATGGTCTTACCGCCGGGAGCGGCGCACAGATCGGCAATCCGCTCATCCGGTCTGGCCTCCAACGCCGCACAGCACCATTGGGAGGCCACGTCTTGAAAATAATAGTGACATTCCCACTCCGCAGGCAGATGACGAAGACCCGGCACAGAGAGGATCTCCAACGCCTCCGGCAAACCGGGAACCGTACGATAGGCGATCCCGTATTGCTCCAACGTTCCGCAAAAATCGCTAACCGTCGTTTTAACGGTATTCACCCGGATATAGGCCGGCGGTGCCTCGTTGATATGGGACAATAGTCCCTCCAGCACGTTATCGCCATAGGCCTCTCTCCAAGCACGGATCCATACCCTCGGCAACGAATAACGGATCTCCAGACCCTTGTCGTTAGCGGGAAGGTCCGCAAGCAATCGTCCCTGTTCCCTCTGCACCTGACGAAGCACACCGTTTACAAAGCCAGAGAGTTTTCCGCACCCAAACCGGCGGGTCTGCCCCACCGCCTCGTTAATGGCGGCAAAGGCCGGCGTTTTATCCATATACACCAGTTGATAGACACCCACCCGCAGGATTTCACGGACAGCCGGAGTCATCTTTTTTACCGGTGTAGAAGCAGTCTGATTGAGCAGATGATCCAGCGTCAGCCGACGCTCGATGACACCATACAGCAGCCGGGATGCCAATGCCCGGTCATTGGCGGACATATCCGCCGACTGTAACAATTCCTCCAACACGATGTTGGAATATCCGCCTTGCTCCTGTACGGTCAAGAGTGCCTTGACCGCCGCATCCCGGGCGGTCATCAATTCCGGCGGCGGTTGTTACCGCCCACCAACAGGATCAACCGGAGCAGGCTCATCAACGATACCAGCAACGCCGCCACATAGGTCAGCGCCGCCGCAGTCAACACCTTTTTAACGCCTTTCAGTTCCTCCTCGGTGAACTGACCGCTGGTCTCCAGCGCCGCCACCGCCCGATTGGAGGCATTAAACTCCACCGGCAAGGTCACCAACTGAAACAGGGTCGCCACACTGAACAAAGCGATGCCCGCATAAGCCAGAGGCTCCATACTCGTCACGATGCCCACCAAAATGAGTATCGGGGAAATGCCGGAGGCGAAATTGGTCACCGGCACCATCTTCGTGCGGATCTTCACCGGCGCATACCCCTCAGCGTGTTGCAGAGCGTGTCCGGTTTCGTGTGCCGCCACGCCGATGGCCGCCACCGTGGACCGACCGTAAACCGGCTGAGAAAGGCGGATCACGTTCCCACGGGGGTCAAAGTGGTCGCTAAGTTCACCGGCCACTGCCTCGACGTCCGTGTGGATGCCGTTGACACGCTGAATATAGCGGGACACATCGGCGCCGGTCATCCGGTTACCCACGGTTTTGTTGCTGTATTTGGAGAAGGTGGATTTCACCTTGATCTGGGCCCACAAAGACACCAACACTGCCGGCAACACCAGCACCAAATACCAATAATCCATATACAAAAAAGGCATTCAAAGCATCCTTTCTGTCGTCATTCAAAAATCGTACCCACCGCCACGGGATGCCCCCGCAGATAGTCGGAGGCCGCCATACGGCGGGAGCCCTCTGCCTGGATCTCTTCCAGTATCAGGGTGTTCCGGTCGCCGCAGGCAACCGTCAGCGGCGATATCGCCACCACCGAACCGGGGGCCTTATCGGTGGGCTCCCCTATCCGGGTGGCATACACCTTCATCGTTTTGCCCTCCACACGGCAGGTGGCAACCGGCCAGGGATTCATTCCCCGCACTTGATCGTGCAGAGTCCGAGCCGGTTTCTGCCAATCCAGAGGACACATACTCTTGTCCAGCATCGAGGCATAACAGGCACCCTCCGCCGGCTGAGGCGTGGGAGTAAGTGTACCGGACTGCAACCGTTTCAAGGTCTCGCTCAACAGTTCGGCCCCATCCGCCGCCAGCAGGTCAAACAGTTCGCCGCCGGTGACGGTATCGTCCAACGGACGACTGCGTTTTAACAGCATAGCGCCGGTATCCACGCCCTCATCCAACAGCATAGTGGTAACGCCGGCCTCGGAGTCACCGTTGATGACCGCCCACTGCACCGGAGCGGCGCCCCGATACCGGGGCAACAAGGATCCGTGAACGTTGATGCATCCGCCAGGGGTGAGTTCCAATATCGTCTTCGGCAAAATTTTGCCATAGGCCACCACGATGATGGCCTCCGCCTGTTCCTCAGCCAGACGGTCATAGGCCTCCTGCGTCCGCATAGAAGCCGGTTGATACACCTTAAGGCCGTTGGCCTCGGCACAAACCTTTACCGCCGGTGGGGTGAGCATCTGTTTGCGGCCCACCGGTTTATCCGGCTGGGTCACCACCAGCGACACCGTGTGCCCATCGGCAAGCAAGCGCTCCAGGCTGGGCACGGCAAAATCCGGTGTACCCATAAAGATCAATTTCATACCGCACCCTCCTTGTAATTTACTGCACGATCTCGTCCGGGGCCAGCATCCGGTCAACCTTGGACTTAAACAGGATGCCATCCAGATGGTCACATTCGTGGTCGGCGCACTGTGCCGCCAGACCCTCTAACGTAATGATGAAGAATTTTCCGTTACGGTTCTGAGCCTGAAGTTTCACCACCGCCGGACGATGGATCATACCGTACTCTCCGGGGCTGGAGAGGCATCCCTCTACGCACTCCTGTTCCCCACGGCGCTCCAGAATGGTGGGATTGATACATTCCTTGAGTCCGTCGCCCACGTCCATAATGAACAACCGGCGCTGAACGCCCACTTGGGGAGCCGCCAGACCCACACCGCCGGATTTCACCAGCGTGTCTGCCATATCGTCCAACAGCAGCCACAGTCTCTCATCGAATTTTTCCACCGGTTTGCACACTTTATGCAAGATCGGTTCCTCATCGGTCAAAATGGTCCGAATTGCCATATTCAGACTCCTTTCTCAGGCATCATAGCATCGATGCCGGGTTGATATCTACATAAGCGGTAACCCCTCGTGTTACCGGGTCGCTGTGCAGGGTGTGCAACAACTGGCGCACCATATCCCGCATCCGTTTGGTGTTGCGGGCTTTGACCAGCATTTTGTATCGGTACTTGCCCGCCACCCGCACAACGGCGGCAGGAGTAGGATCCAAGGCGATCACAGGCAGATCGGTGTATTCACCGGTAACCGCATTACGAAGCAGTTGCAGCATCTTATTGGCCGCTTGACGCACCTTTTGTTCCTGCAAACCGGAAAAACCAAACAGAAACAGATCCGCATAGGGCGGATAATGCATCGTCTTGCGGGAGAGATCCTCCAATTCATAAAAGCCGGGATAATCCTGCCCGGCAGACAAAGCGATCACCGCATTGTCCGGCGTATAGGTTTGGACGACGGCCAGACCTTGCTCCTGTCGGCGGCCGGCACGGCCGATCACCTGGGTCAACAGCGAAAAGGTGGTTTCATAACTGCGATAATCGTCGCTATACAGCGACTGATCCGCCGAAAGCACCCCCACCAACCCCACTTTGGGAAAATCCAAACCTTTCGCCACCATCTGGGTGCCCACCATAATGCGGTATTTCCCCTCAGCGAAGTCTTTGAACTTTTCCTCATAGGCGGTGCGGGACATGGTGGTGTCGGTATCCATCCGCAGCACCGGAGCGTCCGGGAACAATTCTGCCAATTCGTCCTCCACCAACTGGGTGCCCAAGCCACTATATCCGATCTTTTCCGAGTTACAGACCGGGCATTTGGTCGGTGCTTTTTGGCTGTGGCCACAATAATGACACATCAACCGGTCATTGGCCCGGTGATAGGTCAGAGAAATGCTGCAAGAGGGACAGGAGATCACCTGTCCGCAACTGCGGCAGGAAACGTGGGTGTGAAACCCACGGCGATTCAGCAATAGTATAACCTGCTTATCTTCGTCAAGACAGGCCTGCATCCGGTTGAGCAATGTGGGGCCCAACACAGACTCTCCCACCGCCTCCTGGCGCATATCCACCACCTCTACCCGGGGCAACTGTACATCGCCATAGCGGTGGGTCAATTCCACCAGCGTATACCGCCCGGACCGAGCGGCGTGATAACTCTCCACAGAAGGGGTGGCCGAGGTAAGCAACAACAACGCACCGTGATGAGCCGAGCGGAATCGGGCAATATCCCGGGCGTGATACCGGGGATTGGACTCGGATTTATAGGTGTGTTCCTGTTCCTCATCCATCACGATAAGACCCAATTCCTCACAGGGGGCAAACACCGCCGAGCGGGTACCCACCACAATGCGGGCCTCTCCCCGCTTGATGCGTTTCCATTCATCCATCCGCTCGCCGATGGCCAGACTGCTGTGCAGCACCGCCACCCGGCGACCGTATTTCTGTAAAAACAGCCGCATCATCTGAGGGGTCAGAGAAATCTCCGGCACCAGCACAATGACCTGTCGGCCATCCGCCAGCACCCGATCGATCAAATTCATATACACGGCGGTCTTGCCGCTTCCGGTGACACCGTACAGCAAGGCACCGGCAGGTTTGCCGGCATCGTACAGCGACCGAAGGCGATCGTATGCCGTCTGTTGTTCCCCATTGAGTGTCTGAGAAACGATTTCCGGCTCCGTATCCGCCGAATCATAGGGGGTGCGAAGCACCTCCGCATCGTACAATTCCACCAGGTCTTTACGAGCCAGAGCGGTCACCACCGCCGGGGTCACCCCGCAGAAATAACACACTTCTTTTACCGAGGCGGCGCCCACGTCCTCTAAGAGGGAGAGCACCGACCGCTGTTTATCGGTCAGTTTCGGTGCAGGAGCGTCCTGGTTGCGGGGCAATAGCCGCACCGTGCGGATGGTGGCGTCGCCGGTATGACGAAAACCCTGGTCGGACCGCACCAGCACGCCCAAATCCAACAAATGATCCAGAGCCGGGGTGTCCGCATCCATCCCCAAGCGGTTGAGCAGACTATCCTTGTCGGCGCCGCCGGGGCATTTGGACACAAAAGCCAGTATCTGCCGTTCATTGGGGGTGAGCGTCTCCAGAATTTCCGGAGCCACATCCGCCGCCGGGCGGAGCACCGCCTTGACCTGCATATACAGACCGGTGGGGAGCATTGCCCGCACCGCATCAAACAGCGTGCAGAAGGTGCGCTCCTGCATAAACCGGGCCAGTTCCACCATCTCCGGGCTGAGTAAGGGCTCTTTGTCCATCACCGACATCACCGCTTTAAGCCCGGCCACATCGGTCATATCCTCATAGGACAGCACCAGACCCTGCCGGGTACGGTTGCCGCCGCCAAAGGGAACCAACACCCGCACCCCCACCTGGGGCTGACCTAGGTCGGCGGGCCACAGATAGGAATACGGCTTATCAAAGGAAAAGGTCGCCTGATCAACGGCGATTTTCACCACAATGGCAGACATCCTTTTCCCTCCCCTTTACCGTTTTTCGTGATTACTCTTCGTCGTGAGAAACAAACAGGGTGCAATTCCCCTCTTTGAAATCCTTGATAGCCAGGCTGACGGTCTTATCCACCAGGATCTCTTTATCAGCCTCAGCCTCTTCGGCGATCTGGCGGGCACGTTTGGCCACGCCCACCACCACCGCATAGCGGCTGTTCTTGCCCTGCAATTCTTCAATATCCTTCGGTGCCAACATAATCGTATACCTCCAAAAATTATTCTTTTACACGGTGATACCGCAAACTTTCTGCATCGACAACGGTTTTGATACGGTCACAGGCCGTCTCCACCTCATCGTTGAGCACAACGTACTGATACCGGTTCATCCGGCTGAGTTCGTACAGAGCCGCCTTCAGCCGTTTCTGGATGACCTCTTCCGGCTCGGTGCCACGTCCACGCAAACGGCGCTCCAACTCCTCAAGAGAGGGCACGTCTATAAACACCGTCACCGGGTCAGGCCATTTGTCCATCACCTTTTCGGCGCCCTGCACCTCGATCTCCAAGATCACGCATTTGCCCTCTTCCAGCCATTGGTTGACCGGAGCCAGAGGGGTACCGTAATAGTTCCCACTGTATTCGGCGTATTCCAGAAAGCCGTCGGCGGCAATGGTGGACTCGAAGTCCTCACGGGTGACAAAGTGATAATCCACACCGTCCACGTCTGAGGGGCGGGGTGACCGGGTCGTCATAGACACCGACAGCACCATATCCTCATATCGGGACAGAAGTTCTTTGACAATGGTGCCCTTTCCGCAACCGGAAGGACCGGACAAAATCATCAGCATTCCTTTTTTATTCGCCATCTTCTTCCCCTTCCTGATCATCGGTCATACGGCCCGCCACCGTTTCCGGCTGAACCGAGGACAAGATCACGTGTTCACTGTCCATCACCAGCACCGCCCGGGTGCGGCGGCCATAGGTGGCATCGATCAGCGTGCCCCGTTCTTTGGCGTCCTGAATGATGCGTTTGATGGGGGCGGATTCCGGGCTGACAATGGCCACCAGGCGTCCCGCCGCCACCATATTACCAAAGCCTATGTTGATGAGTTTCATAACTTGCATTCCTCCAACACAGATTATTCGATATTTTGAATCTGCTCACGGATCTTTTCGATCTCCGCCTTGATATCCACCACAATGCGGGTGAGATTCAGGTCACTGCACTTAGAGCCTATGGTGTTGGTCTCCCGGTTGATCTCCTGCACCAGGAAATCCAATTTGCGGCCCACCGCCTCATCGCTGTTCAGAAGTTGCTCTAACTGATCCAAGTGGCTGTTCAATCGGACGGTTTCCTCTGCCACAGCCACCTTGTCGGCGAATACCGCCGCCTCATTAAGCAGGCGAGCCTCATCCACCGGAACGCCATCCAGCAGTTCCCGAATGCGGGTCTCCACCTTTTCCATATGGGCACGGACGGTCTCGGGGGATCTCTCCTCCACCACAGCCACCGCCTTGCGGATGGTGTCCGCTCGGCTCAGCACATCCTCCCGCATACGGGCACCCTCTAACTCCCGCATAGCCACAAAGCGGTCCACCGCAGAGGCGGCCACCGTCTGGACAGCCGCCCACACGGCCTCCTCGTCCATCTCAGCCTGACAAACGGTCAGCACATCCGGATAGCGGGACAGGGTGGCGGCGGATACATCCTCCCGCAGATCGTAGCGGTGGGACAACTCCCGCAGAGCGGTCAGATAACTCTCTGCCAGACCGTGATCCACCACCACCTCACTGCCGGCGGTCTCCAGAGTATGGATCTGCACAAACACATCCACCTTACCCCGGCTGACCCGCTGCTGCAGGAAAGTCTTGAGTTTATCATCCAAAAAACCGTATCCCCGAGGAAGCCGGGAGGCATATTCAAAAAAGCGGTGGTTGACCGATTTCAGTTCCACAACCACGGACAAGCCGTCAACGACCTCTTGGCTCCGGCCATAGCCGGTCATACTGCGTACCATAATGTTCTCCTATTCTCAAAAGACGATACTCGCCTATTTTTATTCACCGTACAGTATACCATTTCTGCTCCACAAAGTCAAGGAATATAAGTATTATTTATTAAAATAGCAGGACCCTCCAAAAGGAAGGCCCTGCCCACAACAAATTATGTACAATTTTTCTTACGAAGACGATCTTGCAGATCCAAGACCCGCCGTCGGCGGGATGCGGTCTCCTGCGCATCCGCCACATACCCGGATTCCGTCAGCCGCAGCCGGGTTCCTTCAGCAATATCCTCCGGCAGTTCTGTCAAGGGCACGTTACGGCTGTTTCCCTCCGCATCCTCCAGAACCGCCACATCCCCCAGAATGCGGTCGATGCTGAACCATTCGTTTTCGCTCATCTTATTCCTCCTTGCGGGTAGACACCGACAGCGTGGCGCCATCGGTGGTGAACACGATGTGTCCGTCCACATCCGCACGGTACACCGTCATTTCCTGTCGGGTTAAACGGTCGACCACCTCTTGATGGGGATGACCATACTCGTTGTTCTCTCCGCAGGTGATCACAGCGAAATCCGGAGCCACCTGCCGCAAAAAGGCGGTGGAATTGGAGGTGTTACTGCCGTGGTGACCCAGTTTCAACACGTCTGCTTTAAGGGAATAATCCCCGGAGATCAGTTGCTTTTCCACGGAGGTTTCGGCATCGCCGGTGAACAAAAACGCTTTATCCCCAAAGGTCAGCCGGGTGACCACCGAAATGTTGTTGGCATCTGCGTCCGGTTCATAAGGCGCCAGGATCTGCAGGCGGGCGGTACCCAATTCATACACCGCTCCGGGGACAGCCTCGTCCACCGGTATATTCTTTTCGATCAAGGCCTCCAGCATATTCTCATAGCTGGCGGTGGTGGGGGTATGCTCTTCATCCATATAGGACATCACAAACCGTTCCACCGGATAGTTTTCGAGGATATACGCCATACCGCCGATGTGGTCGGCGTGGGGATGGGTAGCGATCACCAGATCAAACTTTTCCACGCCGTAGGTTTGCAGATACTGTTGCACAACGGTTTTGCTTTTCCGCTCGCCGGCGTCGATAAGCATCGTTTTATCTTCCTGGCGAACCAGAATGCAGTCCGCATTTCCGACGTCGATAAAATGAACCTCCAGTTCTCCCTCAGCCGTCACCGAGGGCTGAGAAAGCCCCAGGTCATCCCCGATCTTATCCCAATCGCCGACCACACCCACAACCAGGCAGACAGCCGCCGCCAATACCGTCAAGGCGTATTTGATGCGTTTTTTCTTTTGTCTTTTTGAGAGTTTCATACCAAGCATCCTCATTCCTCTTCGGTGTTGGTATTCATATTCATTTCGATCCACTGCTGGCGGGTGATCAGCACCTCACGGGGTTTGCTTCCCATACTGGGGCCCACGATGCCCCTCTGCTCCAGTTGGTCGATGATGCGGCCCGCCCGGGCATAACCAAACCGCATTTTCCGTTGCAGCATTGAGGTGGAGATACTGCCGGCCTCCACCGCAATCTCAATGGCCTGGGGCAACGCCTCATCCCACTCGTCATCGTTGCCGTCATCACGTCCGGCGTTCTTACCGGCACCGGCGGCGGCCTGTTTTTCGATCTCTTCAATAACCGACTGGTCGTATTCCTGCTCTTTGTCGCCTTCTTTGAGGAATTCCACCACCCGCTCAACCTCTTGGTTGGTCACATAGCAACCCTGCACACGCTGGGGTTTGGACTGACCCAAGGGCATAAACAGCATATCGCCGTTACCCAGCAACTTTTCAGCGCCCACGCCGTCCAGAATGGTACGGCTGTCCACACCGCTGGCCACCGTCAATGCCAGACGGCTGGGGATGTTACCCTTGATCAGACCGGTGATGACATCCACCGACGGGCGCTGGGTGGCGATCACC
Organism: uncultured Ruminococcus sp.; assembly: GCA_964433515.1. Taxonomy (GTDB): domain Bacteria; phylum Bacillota; class Clostridia; order Oscillospirales; family Acutalibacteraceae; genus UBA5905. The sequence continues at coordinate 409 of CAYSRL010000007.1, read as the reverse complement.
ATATGCATACCGGCGGCTCGGGCCATCTGAGCCAAACGGCAGATGGAATCTTCCACTTCGTTGCCGGCGGCCATCATCAGATCCGCCAACTCATCAATCACGATCAAGATCAGCGGCAAGGGCGGGAACTTACCATCCCGACGAGCGATCTCGTTATAGTCGCCGATATCTCGTGCTTTGCTCTCAGCAAACATCTGATACCGCTTAAGCATCTCGTTGACCGCCCAGCTCAGCGCCGCCGACGCCTTGCGGGGGTCGGTCACCACCGGGATCAGCAGATGGGGAATGCCGTTGTAAACGCCAAACTCCACCTTTTTGGGGTCGATCAGCATCATCTTGACCTCGTCCGGTCGGGCACGGAACAGCACCGACTGGAACATCGAATTAGTACACACGGATTAACCTGAAC
>CAYSRL010000006.1:0-22521 GCA_964433515.1 uncultured Ruminococcus sp. | reverse complement strand
TGGCCACCGTCATCACCGCCCTGATGCAGGCCGACGAGGCCAAAAAAGCCGCCCAGTCCGCCGACAATCTGCGTAAGCAACTCAAGACCTTCTTTGACGACAACAACCGCACCCGTGTGGAGAGCGAGAGCCTCCGCCGCGAGATCGCCCAGCTCCGCCGCGAAAAGGAAGAGCTGGAGAGAAAGTTGGCCATGCGATGAAACCCACCCTGCCGGAAATCTTAGCACCGGCGGGTTCCCCCGAATGCCTGACGGCGGCGGTACGATGCGGTGCCGCCGCCGTTTATTTAGGTGTGGAGGGATTCAACGCCCGCCGGTCTGCCCACAATTTCACCACCGAATCTTTAAAGGAGGCGGTGGCCTATTGCCGTGCCCGGAACGTTAAGGTGTATCTCACCCTCAACACCCTGGTGCGGGAAGAGGAACTGGACAAAGCGATAGACACCGCCATCCGGGCGGCAGAATGCGGGGTGGACGCCCTCATTTTGCAGGATGTGGGTCTGGCAAGACGGCTCTCTGCCGTGATGCCGGATATGCCGCTCCACGCCTCCACCCAACTCAGTTGCCACACCCCTGCCGGTGTCCGGTTTCTGCGGGATGCGGGCTTTTGCCGGGTGGTATTGGCCCGGGAAATGACCAAAGAGGAAATTGCCGCCTGCGCCGATCTGGGCGTGGCACTGGAGGTGTTTGTCCACGGGGCGCTGTGTATGAGCGTATCGGGGCAATGCTATTTTTCCGCTATGTTGGGCGGGCGCAGCGGCAACCGGGGCGCCTGCGCCCAGACCTGCCGTCTGCCCTTTGAGCCCACCGGCGACCGTCCCCATCCCTGTCCTGCGGACAGGGCGGCGCTGAGCCTCAAGGACAACTGCCTGGTGGAGTATGTGAAAGAAATGGCGGATCTGGGGATCGCCTCGCTGAAGATCGAGGGGCGGATGAAACGCCCCGAATACGTGGCCGCCGCCACCGCCGTGTATGCCGGTGCGGTGCGGGGGCAGATGCCCTCCCCCGCCGAACTGGAACGGCTCCGCAACGTATTTTCCCGCTCCGGGTTCACCGACGGGTATTACACCCACCGCCGTGGCGGCGGGATGTTCGGCGTTCGCCGTCACGAGGACGTGACCGCCGCCGCACCGGTGCTGAAAGAATTGGCACGGCTGTATGACAAAGAGGTGCCGACGGTGCCGGTGGAGATGGAGTTCAAACTCACCGCCGAGCAAGGCACGCTGACCCTCCGGGACGGTAAGAATGAAGTGACGGTTCGAGGTGCCGGTGGAGAAACCGCACAAAACCGACCGCTGGATGCCGCCCGGGTGGAGGAGCAACTGCGTAAGACCGGAGGCACCCCCTATCGTGTTGACAGGATAGAATGCGTCATCGACGAGGGTTTGACCTTACCAATGGCGGTCATTAACGGCTTGCGGCGAGAGGCGATCGAAAAACTGGCCGTAAAGCGAGAGAACTTTACACCGATAAAATGCGACAACCGTGCGGCTCCCTGCCCATTGCCTGTGTCTGCGCCGGGCAAGACCCGCAAGATAGCACGCCTGCAAAATGCCACCCAATACAGCGAAAAACTGGGGGCAGACATCGTCATTCTGCCCCTATCCACCCCCACGGAAACCATCTCCGCCATTGCCGAACGGGTGACGGTGGGCGTGGAGATCCCCCGGGGAATGTTTGGGCAGGAGGCGGTCATCCGTGAGAAACTGACCGCCGCCAAAGCCGCCGGAGCAAAACTGGCGCTGTGCTCGAACATAGGGGCGTTGCCGCCGGCTATTGAGGCGGGGCTGGTGCCGATGGGCGGATTCGGGCTCAACCTCACCAACAAAGAGGCGCTGAACTTTTACGCTGAGCGTGGGCTGAAAATGGCCACCCTGTCTATGGAATTGACCACCCGCCAGATGGAACGGCTGTTGCCCGCTCCTCTGCCGGTGGGGCTGATGGTGTATGGACACCAGCCCTTGATGCTCACCCGGAACTGTCCCCGGAAATCTGCGCTGGGGTCTTGCAAAGGGTGCACCGGACAGGGCATCACCGACCGCACCGGCACCGCCTTTCCGGTGGTGTGTGAGGCCGGGTGCGCCGAGGTGCTCAACAGCGTCCCCCTCTGGTGGGGGGATAAGGCCGCCGACCTGCCGGCGGTGGATTTCCACCTCTATCACTTCACGGTGGAGGATGCCGACCGGTGCGCCCAGGTGATAAGTGCGTATCAAAACGGCGGCAAGCCCCCGGCGGCGATTACAAGAGGTCTGTACAAACGAGGGGTGGAGTGATGGATATGGACAAAATCTCCGATGAGAAAGCGCATTTCGCACATTTGCGATACATTGATGAAAATCCACTCCGTTGAGAATGGAATGAATGGTATTCAAACAACTGAAAACAGCACCGATAGCACGGTGCTGTTTTTTTATTTCTTTTCTTCTTTTAATCTTTTTTTGGCCTCTTCGACACTTTCGTTCTCTTTTGTCAGATAAGCGTCCACGAATTTGTCTTCCAACTTGGTGTAGCCGTCCACAACGCCCTGCTCAATTTTCTTGTATCCGTCCACCACACCTTTTTCCATTTTCTTATAACCGGTGGTAACGGTTTCTGCAATTTTCTTGTTGGCTTCTACAATTTTGGATTTTGCCATATCGATCTTCCTTCCTCCTATTAAGTTGATACCTAAACACAATACGATCATCCATACAACCGTTCCCGTCAAGAAATTCATAAGCCAAATATCCTCCGGCTCCATACCCGGAAAAGTAACCAGCATAGACCGTTGCATCGTGTAGACGGAAACACAAGCGTCGGCCAAAGAAACGTTTCTGAGCGCCTTTTCCACCGGCGATGGGGTGCGCCTCGCTTTTACAAAACCGATGATAGCCATAGTAATTTCCACCGAAGTATAGGCGGCGATACCAATCATAAGGATGGGATGGTTTTCGCTGCCTCTATCCTTTAGCGCAGACAACACATTGACGCCGACAATGCAATAGGACAACACCATCAGCAAAATGCCGGTCATCCGTTTTGCGGAAATCTCGGCGTGGTAGTCGCCACCGGATCTCCGCCGAACCCTTAGTACAAGCAAGCGGGTTATTGCCAGCACAAGATAATACGCCGCCACCGTAACGAACCACCAGGAATGGGTGGCAATCCCTACGGCAAAATGAAACACGGCAAAAAGAATATTCAAGCATAGTTTTGTGTATGGATCTGTAACGACTTTTAATAACTTCATAACTCCTCTTTGGGGGCGATCAGCGAAGGGTCCCGACCGAAAATACTCTCGTGAATAATGGCCGAGATCTCCGCTATGGATCTGTCGCAATCGGTTTTCAGCCATTCGGTGACGATGGCATTGATGCCGTTGAGATAAAACAACATCACATACCGCCGGTGCTCGGGCGGATAATGAAAACGAGCCAATATCGGATCAAAAACGTGCTCAAACAACTGATGAAATACCCGATCCAGACCGAGGGAACCCACGTTGGACAAGGCGGTGGCAAACACCCGGCGGTTATCCCGGATGTAACTCAGATAAGGGCGAAGATACTGCTCGGTAATGAAATTCAGCCGGGACAGATCGCACCCACGGAATTCTTGAGCAATGCTCTGCATATCCAGCGGGAAATAGGAGAGAAAATCATCCAGCAAATACCGGGTGGTTTCCTCCAGCAGATCCCCCACCGTTTCGTAATGCAGGTAAAAGGTGGAACGATTTACCCCGGCTGTGTGACAGATCTCGCTCACCGTAATATAATCAAAATCCTTGGTTTCCAAAAGAGTAATCAGCGCCTTGTCCATCTTGACAGCCGTATTAAAATACTTGCTCTCCCCTTTATTCATACCCTTTTCCCCTTTTTACTAGGATCACCCTTCACTGATCTCCCGAGCCAATTCCACGATCTCAAAGGCATACTTCTGTTTACCTTTTTCCAGCAGTTTCTGATAGATAGGATAATTGACCCCGCACCCGGCGAAACCGACGACCCCCAGAACGATGCCCGCCACCAACCAGAAAGCGCCACCGCCGATGACCTGCATCGACAGGCACATTCCCAGACCGGCAACCAGCGACGATGCGATGCCGAAGGTATAGGTGAATACCGTAGCGGGCAGTTTGGCTTTGCGATCCAATTTTCGCAAGGCAATGATTTTGGAATTGTCCTTGGGGGCATATTCCTTGGCAATGGATTCGGCTACAATTTTGTCTGTGTTCATACGAGAACCTCCTTTTGTTTTGGTGAGTTTATTGTACCGCCAAAGGAGGAGAAACGGAACAACACAGATCGAATAATCTGTTGATTTAAAACAGCCTATCCGTTCCGGATAGGCTGTTTTACCTTATTTCAGGAAGCCGCTGACGATCTGTTCCTCAGCCTCTTGCTCGGTGAGGCCCAGGGTCATCAGTTTGATGAGTTGTTCGCCGGCGATCTTGCCGATGGCGGCCTCGTGGATGAGGGCCGCATCCAGATGGTTTGCCGTCACCTCGGGGATGGCGCTCACCGATGCCTCGTCCATAATGATGGCGTCACACTCGGAATGGGCAGAGCACTTGGCGTTGCCGTTTATCTGAGAACGGAACACCTGCCGGCTCTCCCCCTTCGCCACCGAGCGGGAGGTGAGTTGGGCAGAGGAATCCTCGCCGTTGAGATCCACCTTAAAGTTGGTTTCCGCCAACTGCCGGCCGTGGGTCATGATCTTCTCCCGGACGATCAGCGTGGCGCCCGCCGCCAGGGTGGCGTCGGTCTCACGGACGGTGGAGGTGACCCCCTTGATCTGGGTGGATTCCATCTCCATATAGGCGTTCTCGGCCAGTTCGACAACGGTGGTGGGATTCATCACCCGTTTGCCGTTGCCGTCGCCGGAGCCATAGTGCTTTTCCACGTATTTGATCCGGGAGCCCGCCGCCAGATGGAAGGCGTGGATGCCGTCGTGACGGCTCTCCTCGTCGCCGGCGTTGTGGATGCCGCAACCCGCCACGATGGTCACATCGGCACCCTCGCCCACATAGAAATCGTTATACACCATTTCGGTGTGACCGGTCTGGCTGAGGATCACCGGGATGTGGACGCTCTCGTTTTTGGTGCCGGGCTTGATGATAATGTCGATACCGGGCTTGTCCGTTTTGGTGACGATGTCGATATTCTCGGTGGTGTTGCGGCCCGCCATCTGGCCGTTAGCCCGGATATTATAGGCGCCCTGGGGCACCCCGTGCAGGTCGGCGATCTGCTCTAACAGGTTTTTCTCAATGGTATCCATTTTCCCTGCACCTCCTTACAGTTTTCCGGTCAGCACCGAGCAAGGGGTGCTGGCAGACAACAGGTCGGGCAGAATGTCCTCACGGCTGCCCTCGGTGCGGATACGGCCGTCTGCCACCACGATCACCCGGTCGGCGATGTTGAGTATCCGCTCTTGGTGGGAGATGATCATAATCGAACCGCCCAACTTCTCGTGCATCTTCTCAAACACCTGAATCAGGTTGTTGAAACTCCACAGGTCGATGCCCGCCTCCGGCTCGTCAAAAATGGACAGTTTGGTGCCACGGGCCATAATCATCGCAATCTCAATGCGCTTTAACTCACCGCCGGACAAACTGGCGTTGATCTCCCGGTGGATGTATTCCCGGGCGCACAGACCCACCTCGGACAGATAATTACAGGCTTCGGAAACCGAAATCTCTCGGCCTGCGGCCAACGTAATCAGGTCCTGAACGGTCAGTCCCTTAAACCGCACCGGCTGTTGGAAAGCAAAACTGATGCCTTTTTGCGCCCGCTGGGTGATGGACAGGTCGGTAATGTCCTCGCCATCCAGCAGGATCTTTCCGCAAGTGGGGGTGATGATGCCGGCAATCACCTTTGCCAAGGTGGATTTGCCGCCGCCGTTGGGGCCGGTGATGGCCACAAACCGCTCATCGATCTTCAAGTTGACATCGTGAAGAATGTCCAGTTTTTCACCGGACTCGGTCTCTACGGTATAGGTGATGTTTTTCAGTTCTAACATAACGATTCCTCTTTTAGTCTGTGGTATCGACGGTGGATTCGCCGGTGGCGGTGATGGTGCAGTTGATATTGGTGAAGGCATCCACCGGATTCTTGATATGCTCCGGAGAAATGTAGAATGTGTAATCGGTGGTATAGTTGGTGAGAATCACCACTTCGCTCTCCACCTGGGCATAGCCGCCGGCAATCAAGGTGCCGTCCTGTTCTTCCAGTTTGACCTCAATGTCCACCAACCGCAGATGCTGGTCGGTGCCGTTGCTCAAGGTCATCCGCACCGCAATGTGACCGCCCTTGGTGTAATAGATCTCGTTGACGGCGCCCATAATGCCCTCTTCGGACATTTCCGGCTCGGCTGTTTCATCCAGGTAGTAGGCGGCGTTGTCCTCATCCCGGGTGAACCGGTTATTTTTCTCCTCTTGATAGATCTGGAAACCCAGCATCGCCACGCACAGCGCCACCAGGACCGTCACCACCGCCGCCACCGTCACCACGTCACGACGGCGGCTTTTGGTACCGGTGGGGGTGTTGGCGGCCTCACGGCGTGCCTTCGCCGCCTCGACCAGCGCTTTGCGCTCGGCGGCCTTTCGGGCTTTTTCCTCGGCTTTGATCTGTTCTTTGGTTTTATGTTCACCGAAAATCTCAAATTCATCGGTGGTGGTAAAAAGATCTTTCTTTGTGTTCTTGCTCATAGTCGTTCTCCTGTGTTACAAATAGTCCCCAATCTATTTTATTTTACACGAAACCGCCGTTATTGTAAAGGCATAATTGTCAAAAAACTGTGAAAAAGCAGGACGGTCGTCCTGCTTTTTCTCTCAAAACATATTTTCCAACAGGTCGCCGATGGAATGGAGCGCCCGACTGGCGTTGGCCTTGAGTCCTTTTTTGTTCTTTTTCATCATACAGGTGCCCACCACACCGGCAGTACAGCCCAGGACGACACCCATACCCATACCTTTCATAAAGTTTCGCATACTCATCTTCATTCTTTTCGCCTCCTTTCGGAGGTAGTGTTTCCAAACAAAAGGGGAAATATCACTTGCCAAGGAGGAATTTGTGCGGTACAATAAGAAAAATTGCAGGAGGTGGACATTATGCCGACTTTAAACATTGTGCTGGTGGAACCGGAGATCCCCCAAAACACCGGCAACATCAGCCGCACCTGCGCCGCCACCGGCGCCCGGCTGCACATCGTAGAACCGATGGGATTCAAAATCGACGATAAAAAACTCAAACGAGCCGGCTTGGACTATTGGCATCTGCTGGACATCACCTATTACAAAGATCTGGACGATTTCTTTGCCCGGAACGAGGGGCCTTTTTTCTATTTCTCCACCAAGGCCAAACACATCCATTCGGACGTGGCCTATCCCGACGGTGCCTATCTGGTGTTTGGAAAAGAGACCAAAGGGTTGCCGGAGTGGCTGCTCCACGACAACCCCGAGACCTGTGTGCGGTTGCCGATGATCGACAGGGATTCTGCCCGCTCCCTCAACCTCTCTAACGCCGTGGCGGTGGGCGCCTTTGAGGCGCTCCGCCAGTGGGGATACCCCGGTATGCGGACAGAGGGGCATCTGACCCAATATGAGGAGTAAGTTCAAAACCGCCGTGGTGCCACAGCACCACGGCGGTTTGCTTAATCTTCTATGATTTTTCCATCCACTACACGAATGATCCGGTCGCAGATCTCCAGCGCCGCCGGGCGGTGGGAAATGCACAGGCAGGTGCGGTCAGGAAGGTTGCGCAGATTGCGAAGAACCCGCTCCTCGGTGGCCTCGTCCAGAGAGGCGGTACACTCATCCAAAAGCAAGATGGGCGCCCCGGACAGCACCGCCCGGGCGATAGCCAGACGCTGGAGCTGTCCCTCGGACAGACCGGCGCCACGCTCTCCCAGCAGGGTGTCCAAGCCCTCAGGCTGTTGGCGGATGGCATCCGCCACATCCGCCACCTCGGCGGCCGCCCAAACAGCATCGTCCCCCACATCGCCGCAGCAGAAAGCGATGTTCTCCCGGATGGTACCGGAAAGGAGCATACTCTGCTGAGGCACATAGGCAAACAGGCACCGGGTATCCGCACCCAAGGTGAGCGTCTCGCCGTCAAGGCGAGCGGTCAGGGTGCCCATATTGGGGGGATAGAAACCCAACATCAACTTAAACAGGGTGGATTTGCCGATGCCGGAAAATCCCGCCAGCGCCACAAACTCACCCTTTTTCAAAGCGAAGTTGGCACCGGACAGCACCTCTTTGTCCTCGTCATAGGAGAACCGCACATCCGCCACATCGATGGTCTGCAGGCGACCATACAATTCCTCCGCCGTATACAGTTGCGGCAGGCGGGGCTCATCCGGCAGGTTCTCCAACTCCATGATCCGCTCGGCAGAAGCCAGCATATTGTAATACTGGGGCAGGATGCCGGACATATTCATAAAGGGGGCACGGATCTGGCTGACGATCTGGAGGAGAGCGGTCAATGAACCAAAGGTCATACCGCCCCCGGACAACTGCATAGCGCCCCACAAAAGGGCGATATAATAACTGCCGTTAAACAGCAGATACATCGCCGCATGAGAAACGCTACTCAGCCGGGCCCGCCGCATTTTTGCTTTAAAATCGATGTGCAGCAATCGGTCCATCCGGCTCAAGACGGTATCTTCTCCGCCAAAGGATTGAACCACCATCCAGTTAGCCAGCGCTTCTTGGGTAAAAGACTTTCCCTGACCGTCGGTATTCTGGCATTCTTTATGCAATGTTTTCATTCGTTTGCCGTAGAAACGGCTAACGATCAACATCACCAGGCCAAACGCCAACAGCACCACCGTGAATTTCCAATCCATTGTGAACAACACAACCAAGCAGGCAACCAGGCTGACCACCATAGAAACCAACTGTGGAACGGTGTTCACGATACCGGCGACCACCACGCTGCTGTCGCTGGTCATCCGATTGAGAAGTTCGCCGGAATGGTATGCATTCACATCCCGCCATTGCTTATGGAACAATGTATCGAATATGCGATCCTTGATACGGATCTGCAACTTACCGCTTGTCCAATCGGTCAGATAGACAAAGCATACATTCAGCAAAACACGCAAAGCCAGCAAGATCAGCAAGACTATACCGGGGATCCAGAAATCCCCTTCCATCTCGCCGACGGCCAGATCGATCACCTGCTGGGACAGCAAGGCGAACAATACTGTACTGCCGGCAGAAACACCCTTTATCAGGGAAAGCGTTGCAATGGCACCAATATACGGTCTGGTGATTTGCCCTATCCAATTTTTCGCTGTTTTGGCAGGCTTCATCTTGTGCTCCTTACTGTTCTTTATACGGGAATAACCGGCGGAATCGCCACCAAAGACGGCGGTCCAGCCAAATTAACGTCCTGCGCAGCGGCAGCAGCCGGTGCCACCATAATCGGTGGCGGCGATAGGCAGAGCTGTCGCACTCCACCCGCTTTCCCATACGGATAAAGGCGGTGGCCCGGGCCAACACCTGTTCCGGCCGGATACCCGGCTCTATATACGACTGGGCATCCCCCATCAGGGTGTACTGCAGACCGTCACCGGCAGAAGGATACACCGCCTTGCGGCCGTAACGAACGGCTTTTTCACCGTCGTCCCGCTCCACAATGCGGTGCAATACGTATTGACCGTTTTCACGGCGATAGAAGGGGATCATACCGGGCTGTAAGGCGGTAGGGTCACAGGGGGTCAACACCACCTGATCCCGCTGATGCCGCAGATAAGGGCTCATACTGTTGCCGGTCACGGTCAGAATAACCTCCTGCCCCTGTCCCAGGCACTCCGCCACCAACGGCGAAAGTTCCCGCAGAGGCACCTCCACCAGATGAGGATCCGGTTTATGATTACTCATCCAGCAGGCCCTTTTCCCGCAGAGCGGCCACATAAGCGGTCACATCCGCATCCGCCACCTCGGCAGGAACGTCGTATTCCTCCAACAACGCCTCCACCAGTTCGTCGGCGGTGCAGGGCTGCTGCAGTTTGTTCCAGATAAAAGCGCCGGTCTCATTCAGGGTAATAATGCAGCGGAAATCCACCGCCTGGGAGCCCACCGGCACCACAATGTGATTCTCGCCCACCTGGCGAAGCAGGAAACCTTCTTTGATCTTCATATCAATTCTCCTCCTTGGAAAATAATTCGTTAAATACTGTTTCCACGGCCTCGTGGCTGATGTTACAGGTCAGACAGTAGATCGGCACCGTCGCCAACAACCGCTCGGCAAACTCAATGAGTTTTTCGCCCACGCTGGCGTCGTAATAGGGACGGGCGATCTGGGAGGACAGATAGAAATAACTGTCCAGCGTGTTCAGCCGGCGAATACTGTTCTGCTCGCCTCGCTCAATGAACACGATGGCCTTTAACGGCACCTGCTTGTTGCAGTTGAGGGCCGTCTTACCGCTCCAGGGGGTGCCGCACAAGATCGCCTGATCTTCTTCAAATACGATAGCCGGCTTATCGTCGTTGATGATCTCCATCCGATCGCCGAACACCTCTTTCCACAACCCCACGTGGGTGGACTTGCCGGTGCCGGAATTGGCAGAGAAGGCGATACCCTGACCCTCATAGGCCAAGGACGAAGAGTGGAGCACACCGCCCTCCAGCACGGTCAAACGGTCCTGGAAAGCAAAACCGGTCAAGGAATACTCCCACTCCTGGTTGGAGAAATACGGGTGATTCTGACTGCGGAGCAGATGGATCTCCACATTAGAATAATCGTCGTTATAATAGGTTGCCAGGAAAATGCGCCCCTCCGGGTCACGGCTGTAGCGGCAGTTGGATCCGTCGGGCAAACGGAGAATGGTAGCCGCCTTGATCTGTTCCACCATCTCGCCTGCAGGACAAACCACTTCATCCTGTAACACAACGGTAATATCCATCTCGGACGGACGGTCGTCCTCACGGACATAGTCCGCATACCGCACCGCCGCCCATTCCGGATGGGCGCTCTTGATGCGGATGGGTATACCGGCAACGCTTAATTTCATCATAATTGGATCCCTCCTAATACCGGGCATATATATTCAGTTTTATTTTAGCAAATAATTTCCTATAAGTCAACTAAAAAAAGAAAGACCGGGCCCTCTTCCTTCCGGAAAAGGGCCCGGTCTGTTCAGCGCAGCGCTTTTACGCCGGCATTGTGTGGTTTCTTCGCTTTTTTCTGCTCCAGATGCACCCGCAGTTTGTGAGCGTTCACCAACGTCTCCAAACGGCGGCGGTCATACAGAGGCGGCGTGGTGGCCACAGATGTCATCACACCACCTCCGGAAACAAGGCATCTTTACGGCGATAGGGAAACGCCTTGATCCGGGGAAGAGCCTGCATATACAGTTCCAGATACCGGTCGTAGGGGCGCTCCTCTCCGCCGTTCAGGCACAAAAGCGCCGCCACGCCGTAGGTCATCGCCGCCACACTGCGCCAGGATAGGTCAATTTCCTCCCGCAGATTAGCAAGCGGCACAAAGACCTCCTGCCGTTCCCGTTTCCACAGATCGCCGTATATCTGGTTGACCGCAATCAAGCCGCTCTCATTGCCATCCCCGGCGGTCAGCCGTCCCGGTTGATCCAGCAAGGCATAGACCTGCCGCAAAACACTCAGTCCGGTCATACCGTCACCTCCTGATCAGATCATCAGTATACGTAGGCATAGACGCCGGTCTTCAGGCTATCCTTGACGACCACGTCATAATACAGACGGTAATCCAGTTTCCAGGCATCCGCCTTCAGGTTATGGGCAGGATCAAAGCAACGGACCTGCTCGGTCTTCTTGATGAGGGAAGCCGCACGGCGAGGCACCAACAGCAGACCAATGCTCTTGGCAGAAGTTTCGGGAATAAAGCCGCCGTTCTCCTGACCGGTGGTGGTGCCGTCATAGAATTTATAGGCGGTCTTCATACGGCTGTTGGGCACCGGCAGGATGGATACGCCGTTGAGGCTGGTCACCTGGGTGTGCAGTTCGCCCTTCTTGAAGTCGTTCATCACCAGATGGCGGGAGATCTCGTCGCTGTTCTGCAGAGCGGACAGCATCGTGCCGTCCACAAAGGCCACCAGTTCCTCGTCATAACCCACCGCATCCTGCGCCTTGGCGATGGCATCGGTCAGCATCGCATAGGCATCCTCGGCAGGGGTGCCGGTGACGGTCTGGCTGGCCGTGACCGCATAACCGGCCAGTTTGGACAGCACATAGGCATCCACCTCCGGCACCACCTGGGTGCGGACAAACTCGCCCATGATCTGACCGGCCAGATCGGCGATGCCGGACTCGTCGTTATCCTCACGGTCCAGCTGGAATGAGCGGCCACGGTCCATGGTCAGCGTAAAGGGCTTGGCGGTGACCGATACGGTGCCGGACACAAAGCCGGTATCCCGGTCATAGTCGCCCAGACCGGAGATGTTCATCTCCGGAATCATCACCGTTTTGGTGCCCACGAACTTACCACGCAGGTTGTTGTCCGCCATAAAACCGGTCACCGGTTTCTGGACAACGGCTTTATCCAGTTCGTCGGTCATTTTGATGGAAATACTCTCCAAATTCAAACTCATTGATTCATCGTTCCTTTCTTTAACTAAAATGGTTGTTACAATGCCAGGCGGAACGCCCTAAGAAAGGCGTCCTGCTCCGGCGGGGTCTCCACAGCCCCTCGGCACAGACTGCCGGCGGAACTGACCGCCGCACGGCGGCGGGTGGCGTTGGCAGTCGCCACTTTTTTCTCCTCCTGCCACCGGTATCGCAGATAGGCATCCAACAGCGGGATACCCTCCCCTGCCGCCGTATCCAGCACGCTGTCAGGCAAGTCGGCCGGGCTGACCAAGTGCGGAAATTCGGCGGTGAGGGCGATAAAATCGGTGGCCAAGCGGGCGGTCACATCCTCCGGGACTGTCTCCGGAGAGGGTTCTTCCGGTTCGGGTGTCAGCGGCTCGGGTTGGGGCATCGGGGTCTGTTCCATCATTTCGGGTTCCATACATTACCTCCATTCTTAAACGTCAAGCCAGTTCCTGCAACAGAGAATCCAGTTGGGGGACCGTTCCCTGCGGCAGACGGCTGAGGTACTGTTTGGCGGTAATGGCACCGTTGCGGTAGAGGCCATCCAGCGTTTCCACCGTTTTGGCAACGCTATAGTCCTCCCCTTCTCCCGCATCCACCCGGATGCTGAGCAGCAGATTCCGGCAGATCTGCGCATCAAACGGCACATACCACACCGACTGACGGTCGGACACCTTCAAAGGACGGCTGCCGTACATCGCCATCCAGAACTCCGCCCATACCCGGGCCACCTCCTCCAGGAAGCCGTAAAACCGGTTCTGCATCATAGTCAGCGGCATCAGCGACGCTTCCCGCACCGCAATGATGGCGGAGGTGTTCTGAGGCTCCACATCGCCCAACAGCGTGGTGCTGACCCCTGCCTGCGCCATAGTGTCCCGGATAAGGCTCTGGATATTGGCGTCCAGTTGAGCCGAAAAGGCCGGCGGATCCACATACCGCACCGCATTCTCGATCTCCTCGGCGGTGCCGTATACCGGCACCACCTGACCGGGATCGTTGGTGATGGGCTGGGTCACCACATCGCCGTTGACCAGCATAATGGGCATACCCATCATCATTACCGCCCAGACCCCGGCAGACACGGTGCGGTTGATGGCGATCTGATTAGGGATAAGGTACGGCACCTCGCTCTCGCCATAGCCCCGGTGGCGTTTCTCCTCCCACCGGAACAGGCACAAGGGATACAGCCGCACCCCCAGATTCCACACCGCCCGCACGGTCACGTCGCCGCACACCTGCACCGCCCAGACCGAGCAGGTGCCGTCCTCGGCATATTCCTTCCAGAACCGGGTCAGCAGGGTGGCGTGGCCGGACTTACCCTCCTGCTCGTCCCCTTTCACCGCCTGCCAGTTTCGGCAGCCGCAGGCCTTGGCCAACCGGCGCACTTCCGCCACCGGACGGCGCTGGGCGATAAGGACATAGGGCTGCTGCTGGATATCTTCCAGCGTGGGGTCACCCAGATACACCTGCTCCACCTCCAGCACCTCGGCGGCAATATCGCCGCAGATGGGGGTGGTATGCGCCTGGTCGGCGTAAAGGCCGGTGGGGATGCCGTCATCCCAATACGTGTACAGCACGCCGGTGCCGGTGATGTAGGCGTTGCGGAGCACCCTCTGCTTGAGGCTGTCCAGTTTCAGGCGGTTGGCGGTGGTGGCAAAATAGTCGGTGAGAGCCCCCGCCATCGCCTGTGCCGCCGCATCGGGTGACAAGGCATCCGCCTTGTCACCCTGCCGCAGGGCGTTGCGATAGGCCTCCACCTGGCGGGACAGCGCCGGCGTCACCGGCACGCCCTCGGCGGAAAACCGTACCGCCGTGGGCGGAGCGCCCACCACCGCCATTTTGTAGTCGCCGATGCGTTTGATGACGTTATAGCGCACCAACGGCCGGCTGTCGCCACAGTTGACGCCGTGCCACTGGTCACCGGAATAGAAGCGCTCGTTGATGCGGTTCTGCTCATACATACCCCGGTCACCCAACTGCCGCTTATGATCCACGCCGAAACGGTATTCCGCCTGTACCTGTTCCGGCTGAATGGTTTTGGTCTTACTGCTCATGGTCGTCCTCCTTGATCTCCGGCATCACGGTGCCGTCGTAATAAAGAAAATTGTGGGTCTGCGTCCACGGTTTGCGGCGGGGCGGCAAACCGGTCGTCTCCGGCTTTTCCACACCGGGCATCGGCAACCACTCCAACAGCAGGCACCGCACCGTCACCGCCGCTACCACGCCGCACAACACTCCAAGAATAAAATTCATTTCTGCTCCTTTCTATCCTTTCCATCCGCCCCGGGGCGGGCCATACCGATAGGTGCGTCCGGGGCGTTGCACCGGACGGGGAACATCCTCCATGGCATACCGCAGGGCATCCATCAGATGGTTGTCCCGGTCACAGGGCGTGTTGCGGTATACCCCTTCTCGGCCATCCTCCTGCCACCGATAGGCGCCCAGTTCCTCCGCCGTATGCACGCATCTGGGATGCACCAGCATCCGGTATTCCTGCAGACGGGCGATCCCCGCCAGCACCGAGTCTCTCCCCTTTACCGCCGGTTGCAACCGTCCGATCCCCAACCGGCGCAGATCGTCGTTGGATTTGGGTTCTGCCGCATCCGCCCGGATGCGCTCCTTTTGATACCCTTTTGACCGGATCATAGCGGCGATATCCTCGTTGAGCATCCGCTTTTCATAATGCTCGTCGTAGATATACAACCGTTTTCCGGCCTCGTCCACCGCCGCCGCAACAAAGGCGGTGGGATCGTTGGTATACCCATAATCCAAGCCGAAAATGTGGCGTAGCCCCTCCCGGTGCAGGCCGGAAAGCGGGAAGGGTTCCACCGACCAGTTTTCGAACACCAAGCCTTGGCTGTGCCCCCACTGTCCCAGACCCGCCACCGCATACTGCCGGGGATTTTCCTCCCGCATCCGTTCATAGATCTGCCGGTCGGTGTCGTCCAGAAACTCGTTGCATCGGTAATCGGTGGTGAGGGCCAGCACCCGGTCATCCTCCCGGTCGAAAAACCGGCTTTTCAGCCAATGATTTTCGTTCCAGGGGTTGAAGGTGACGGTGGTTTGCTTGAATAGCGGCGGGGGCACCTCGCCCCGGGGCACCGACAGGTCCAGTTTGTCAAAATCCGCCTCCCGGGCGATCTCAAAGGCCTCCTCCAGCCACACCCAGCAGAGATACCCCCTCTCCACGGTGGTGGAGGCCAGTTTCTCCACGTTGTCCAGACCCCGGAACAAAATGCGTTGCCCGGTGGGGACATAGCACAGTTCCAGAGGTTCCCGTCCGGCCCGCCAGAGGTGTTCCACCCCAAGCCGGCGGATGGCCCATCGAAGCTGGGCATAGGTGCTGTCCGTATGGGTGCGGTGGACGTTCCGCACCACCAGCAGGTTGGCCTCCGGATATTTCATCAGATGATAGATATACCAAAGGGCGGTGGTGGAGGATTTTTTGCTGGCTTTGCCGCCCTTCACCACCCGATACCGGCGCCGGCAATCCCAGAACCGCCGATAGCCGCCGCCGACAACAGCCGGCAAATACACCGTGGTCATATCACGCCTCCGCATAGGGGCGCATCATCGCCAACGCCTCGCAGATCTCGTCCATCTCCTCCTCCAGCAGAGCCACCCGTTTATCGTAAGTATGGATCTGTCCGGTCAACTGCTGATGTCTCTGCTGCAACTGCCGGAGCGACTGTTTGTACTGTTCTATCAGTTCTTTCATTGTCAGTCAGGGATTTCCTCCTCTCCTACAAACACCACCGGTCCCTCCGGTGTGCCGGGCTCCTCCCGCCCGGTCTTGCCTTTGTCCACGTCATAGCCAGCGTGGTTTTTCAGATACAAAATGTGCATATTGGGGCTGGTCCCCCGCCGCATAGCGTGCTCCATCACGCTGGCGGTGGCCTCGCCGCCAGCCTTTTGGATAGCGGCGACCTTTGCCGCCATCCCCCGGCTTTTGCCGGATTCCCGTCCCTGCAGAATGCGGTGGAACAGGGTCAGATCCATATCCATCTCTGCCGCCAGCCGTTCCACCGTAAGGGGAACGCCTTGAACCTCGGCATAGTCCTTTGCCCGGCGGATGGCGGCCTCGATGTCGCATAGCCTTCGCCGTTCAAGCGGTGTATTGTGCATAGTCACCTCCGATAAAGTCAGGAATGAGGAGAGAACAAAACGCCGAATCTCCCTGCCGGGGCATTGTCACCGACGCCCCAAAGCCTCTCTCCAAAAAAATCGCAAAAAAATACGCCCGGGTCTCAGAAGGATTCCCCCAGCGTCACCAGTATGCAGGGTTGCCAGCCGGTGTGCCCCTCCCACATCCGGGAAGGACTCACCTGCAACCCATCGCAGTAATCCTCGGATTCCATCGGCCGTTGACCGTCATACCGAAAAATTACCGGTGTCTCCGGAGGCATCTCCTGAGCCAGACGCTGCCAATCGCCAAGCACCAAGAATGTCACCTCGATTTTGTTGTTGGAACAAATCGGTTCGCCGGAAAAAGCGCTGTTCTCCCTGCCGTCACACCGTCCGAAGAGTCCTGCGCTCCGCAGACCGAACATTTGTTCGTCTATATTAATTGTAGACCCCTTTTTCAAGTCTGTCAAGTGGTTTCGGAAAGATTTTCCGAAAATCGGTTTTGAACATAAAAAAGGACGAAATGAAAACTTCATTTCGTCCTTCTGCGATTCATTCTTGGTCAGGAGCCACCATCATCTGGGCTCCGGAGATACCGTGTTTCTTAAGCGCATTGGCGATCGCCATCGAATGCACCTGGGCCTCATAAATTCGTATTTCCTTCTCTTCGGCATATTCCAAAACACTTTTGTCAATAACTTTCTCAACATCTGCAACAGTTGATGCATTGGAATAACTGAAATCCGTCACCACACAATTGCCAATAGCAGACGCTTGGTCAATGTCCTCCTTAGTCAGAGCGGTTCCGTATTTGAGCATCAGCGACAGCGTGATGGAGGTTTCTTGTGCCCGGATAGCCTGCAACGTAGAATAGGAATAACTGTTGACAATGCTTTGCTTTATCATTCCGTACTCTTCAAGTATTCGCATCATTTCAGGAATGACCTCATCAATGTACTCATCCAGCACCGTGATATACGCAATTTTATTATATTGCTTGCATATTTGAATGTACGTTTCAAAATTGCAAACCTTACTGTTCCATCCGGCGTGACGAAGCGCCAAACATTCTTCCTCAGTCAGATCCCGGATAGCGATGGCGTCAGCCTCTTTATAGGTGGTGATCTTTCCGTTTTCGTCAAGGGTAAAGCCCACGTCGTGGCACATAACCAGTTTGCCGTCAGCCGTGATCTGCACGTCCCCCTTAATTGAGGTGAAATCCTTTTTTCCGCACCAACGGTAATGCTCTTCCGTATTGATACGGGGAGCAATACCGTTAATTTTGGAATAGGCAATATAGTTAAAGGGCAGGTTCAGAATCGCCTCGTTTGCCTCTACCGGTTGCAAAGGCGCCGTGGTCGTCGTGGTCGGTGGGGCGGTAACCTCATCTTCTGTTCCTGCTATTTCCAGGTTTCTTTGATAGCGCATATTGCTGAACACAAACAGCCCTACCAGACCCAAGACGGCCAGTAGACCTATGATCTCTACCATTATTTTTTTCTTTTTTCTATGTCTATGTCTATGTCTGCTCATAGTATCCTCTCAACATCCCAATATCTTATTTTTTGTACTATACACTTCTCTTTTCCTTTTGTCAAGGAAGTAAACTGCCCACCATACACAAAAACGGCCACCGGACAGACTTGTCCGGTGGCCGTTTTCTTCAATACGATCAATCGACGGTTGGAGCTTTCATCATTTGCGCTCCGGAATATCCGTATTTTTCAAGTTCGTTGGCGATCTCCATAGAATGCACCTGTGCCTCGTATAGTGGCACCCCTTTCTCCTGAGCGTACTGAACAACACTCGTATCGATTATCTCTTTTACATCCTCCACTGTGGAACCAGCTGAAAAATTAAATCCGCAGACTAAACAGTTTCCCAAATCCACTGCATCATCAATATTGTCAACGGTGATCCCCGTCTTATAGGGCAGCACGTACGAGAGTACCACAGACGGAGCAGCGGCTCTTACCGCTTTCAGCGTGGCATAGGTAAAACTGTTTACGATACAGCGGTCAACCATTTCGTATTGTTGGAGTATCCGCACCATCTCAGGAATCAACTCGTCCGTATACTTGTCACGGACGGTAATATAGGCTATTTTATCGTACTCTTTGCAGATCTTTATGTATTCTTCAAAGGAGCAAATAGGACTGTTTGTTCCGGCGTGACGGAGGTTAAGACATTCTGCCTCTGTCAGATCCCGAATAGCAACGGCATCAGAAGAATCGTATAGGACGATCTTGCCCTCTTCATTGAGAGTAAAGCCTTCATCGTGGCACATAACCAGTTTGCCGTCAGCCGTGATCTGCACGTCCCCTTTAATTGAGGTGAAATCTTTTTTTCCGCACCAAGTATAGAGCGCTGCCGTGTTTATAGAATGGGAGATGCCGTTTATTGCAGAATAGGAGATGTAGTTATACCCCCCCCGGGTATTTCTAGTCCGAAAGAGTTTTCAACATTCTCTATCGCCCGAAGAAAACTGTACATCAACTGACCGATTTCCGCATAACCCTTTTCGCCGGGATGCACCGCTCCGCTTCCGGCTGCAGCCATATTCTCCACGGTATTCAGTACCGCATTGGTCGGCGCTATAAAGACATTACTCATCCCGGCCACATGCTTGACGATCTCCAGGTTTGTCAGGTAGGTATTCCGCTTGTAGCGGTCTGCCGTTTGCTCGTCATAAGCGGCTTCAAATTTCTCCTGTTCCACCGAACCGGGCAGAATCAGATTCCAAACGATTTGAATGTCCGGGTCATAGGAATGGATATTTTCGATAATAATATCCATATTTTCGAAATACTTCTTGGCAAAGGTTGAGGAGTTGAGCGCCTTGTCTGTTGCGGCGCCGAACACATCGTTGATGCCTAATTGCAGAAATACACAATCCACAGACGTATAGCCTTGATTTTGCATATAATAAGCAAAGTCAAAAGTTTCGGTTTCTGGGTTGTAAAAAGGATTAATGGCACCGGTGTTCTCCGAACCGGACTTTTCCACATAAGTAACCGCTTTCCAGCCGCCTCTGCCCTCGTGGCGATTGTTCTGGTCTTTTAACCATTCCTGCGACAGAGTGCCGAGCAATTTCAGATTGAAGTTATCCTCTTTTGCCAACGCCAGCATTTTCTCGGTTTCTCGGCCCGCCTCCACAGTGCTGTCGCCGATGACCAACACGGTCATCTCATCCCGGTCAGAGGGCTCCTTCACTTCGATAGTGTGGGTGCTTTCATTAATAAGATTACCCTCTTTATCATTCACTGAAAAAGAAAGAAAAAACGTTTCAGCCTTTTCGGGAGTATATTCCCATCGGTCCGTATACACCTTGCCCTTACCGCCGGTTTCAACTTTTACCGCCATATCCTCCAGAGCGTTATAACCGGTAATGTTCAAAAACCGGATGACGATCGGTTCGCCTGCCGAAACATAGATCACATCCGGCAAAGCCACCTTATCAATGGTTTCCTCCGGTTGGGCGGCCGTAGTAGTGGTGGTGGTGGTATAAACCATTTCATTTTCTTGCTCATATTTTTGATTGGCTCTGTTTTCCAACACATTATTACCAATCAAAAGAACAACGCCAAGGGCGGCAATCGCTCCCACAATGCTCAGAATTATGTTTCCGTGTTTATAGAAAAATCTGCCCATCTTCGTTCTCCTTATAATGCCAATACAGGAATTTCACTTCACAATTACAGGAAGTATTCTTCCTATAATATACGCCTTTTCTTCCTATTTGTCAACAAATTTGGGAAGTATAATTCCTATATCGGTATGAAAGGAGGAGAAACTATGCTGATTTTTGATTTAAAAGCCATCGGGAACAAACTGTATGACGCAAGAACCAGAAAACTGTTATCCAGAGCCGAAGTAGCGGAGCGAGCGGAACTATCCGACCGTGCCTATGCCGACATAGAGCGAGGCAACGTCAATATGCGGCTGGAAACCTTCTTGAAGATCTGCCACGCTCTGAGCATCACACCCAACGATGTTTTGACCGCCGAACAACCTGCAGGGTTTTCCGAAACAATCCTGGCTGGGAAAATTGCCAACTGCACGGAATCCGAAAAGCAAACCGCCCTGAAATTGTTGGATGTGTATGTGGACTCGGTTCGGTGACCAGCCAAGCGAAAAGCCGGGTTGGGTATGGCGCACACCAAATGACACGCATAACCGAGAACAGACAAATTCCGGGTAACATTTACGGCGGCAGGGAGATTTTTCTCTCTGCCGTCTTTCTTTTTGCCCGAAAATGATTTTACTTGGATTTTACATGGGTTTGCTTACGGATTTTACTGCCAAAACCTACAATATGGGCGTACTTAGGAGAAAAGTGCAAAATATATATGTCAAAGGAGACATCGATTATGAAAAAAATGATTAGTTTACTCACAGCAGCCACGCTGATCGTCTGTGCGCTTACCGGTTGCGGCGGCAACAAGGAGGCCGTAGCCACAGACGGTTCCACCTCAATGAACAAGGTCATCGGCGCTCTGGGCGAAGCCTTTGAAGCAGACACCGGCATCACCGTAACCTACAACGCTACCGGCTCCGGTGCAGGCATTCAGGCAGTTCAGGAAGGCAGATGCGACATCGGGCTTTCCAGCCGTGATCTCAAGGATGAGGAAAAGGCCAAAGGACTGGAGGGCACGATCCTCGCCTATGACGGCATCGCCGTTATCGTAAACCCCAACAACCCCGTTTCCGAACTCGATGTTGAAACCATCGCCAAGATCTATACCGGCGAGATCACCAACTGGAAAGAGGTGGGGGGAAACGATGCAGAAATTGTGCTCATCGGCCGTGAAGCAGGCAGCGGCACAAGAGACGGTTTTGAGTCCATCACCGATACCGAAGATAAGTGTCAGTATCGTCAGGAACTGACCTCTACCGGTGACGTTATCACCACCGTTGCAAGCAACCCCGGTGCCATCGGGTATGCCTCTCTCGCTTCGGTAAAAGATACCGTAAAGGCTCTTACGGTCGGCGGCATTGCTCCGAGCGAAGAAACCATTAAAGACGGCAGTTACGTGGTACAGCGCCCCTTCGTTCTCGTAACCAAGAAGGATGCAACTCTTTCCGAAAGCGCTCAGAAGTTCTTCGATTACATCACTTCCGAAGCAGCAAATGAGATCATCAGCGGCGCAGGTGTGGTTCCTGCTAACTAAGGACTCTAAGCGACGGTGTTTTTGCACCGCCGCTTATTCCCATTGAGGTTAAACTATGAAGAAAAACAGATTATTTGAGAATATCGTACACGGCATATTCCTCCTACTCGGTTTGATAACCGTCGGCTGTGTTCTGCTCATTACGGTGTACCTAATTATTTCGGGTATTCCTGCCATTAAGGAAATCGGACTTTGGAATTTTCTTTTCGGAAAAGAATGGGCCTCCACCGCCGCCGAGCCGAAATATGGGATCTTACCGTTTATACTGACAAGCGTGTACGGAACGGCAGGGGCCATCCTGATCGGTGTGCCGATTGGCTTCTTTACCGCCGTCTATCTTTCCAAGGTCGCCGGCAAAAAGGTGCGTGCCGTTATCGAAGCCGCCGTCAACCTGCTGGCAGGTATCCCCTCGGTCGTGTATGGTCTTGTGGGTATGCTCGTACTCGTTCCGGCCATCCGTGAGATCTTTAACGTGCCGGACGGCGCAAGCCTGCTTGCGGCCATTATCGTACTCGCCGTTATGATACTGCCGAACATCATAAAGGTATCTATCACGGCGCTGGATGCCGTGCCGAAGGAATACGAGGACGCCTCCCTGGCCCTCGGCGCAACGCCCACCGAAACCTATTTCAAGGTGTCTGTCCCCGCCGCCAAAAGCGGCATTGCCGCCGCC